>JAFGUM010000008.1 GCA_016938515.1 Spirochaetales bacterium
GTAGCGTAAACCGCCGTCGCGTTCTGAAATCGTCAGCGCGGGCTCTCTGTACAAAAGCTATGAGTACAGATAGTGCTATCATCACCAGGTAGTGCGCGACAAATATAAAGTACGACGGAACGGCATGGATAGCCAGCATCCAGTAGCCACTACGGTAGACTGGATCAGCCAGTACACGGGCGGGTACCACGAACGACAGTATGAGAGCCGGCGTGTACAGCACCGCGAGAAATGGAAGTCGACCCGCACCTTCAAAAACACGAAACCGGGCGACGCGCAGGGTAAAATGTAGTATAAGCGGGGGAAATACGCACCACGTCCAGGCGAATGCCTTGTACAGCGCGAGTGCGGAGCTGGCATCCTGCGCGGCATACCAAAAAGACGCCCCAACTGCCCATATCATGAACACGAGGTTAAAAGCGACAGCCACATGGTTCGTTTTTGACGCCCTGTCCATTGAGAACACGAGCCACGCGCAATACGCGAACACACCGGCTGCCACCAGTGCCCCCCGAGACAGCCATACATGAGCGAACGTTGCCGGCATCGCATTCTCCCGCCATACCAGCATATCCCAGGAAGGCTGTGCGTGACAAACCGTATCCTGGATGAGTGTTAAAAAGAGGCGGGCCTATCTCCTACAGCTTGTAGCGTAGAATGCCGACCCGCCATACTGATGCCTCGTCGTCAACCGCGGTAGCAGAGCACCGGGTTCCTCGCGGCGGCTACTTCGTCCAACCGACCTACCGGCGTACCGTGAGGCGCGTCGTGAAGCAATTCAGGGTTGCTCTTGGCTTCCTCGGCAATCTTGAGCATAGCCTCGATAAACGCGTCTAGCGTTTCCTTGCTCTCGGTCTCGGTGGGCTCTATCATCAGCGCTTCCGGAACGATGAGAGGGAAGTAAATTGTCGGCGGATGGAATCCGTAGTCTATTAGCCGTTTTGCAATATCAAGAGTATGAATACCATCGATAAAATTGCCCATGGCTACAAACTCGTGCATGCAACGCCTCGGGTACTTTACCGGGTACACCTTTTCCAGCCGGGCCTTGATGTAATTTGCGTTGAGAACTGCATTCTCCGCGAGCCTGACGAGCCCATCGGCGCCGAGCATCCTGATGTAGGTATACGCCCGGACGAGTACGGCAAAGTTTCCGTAAAACGCCTTGATCCGGCCAATACTTTTGGAGGGCATTTCCATACTATACTTGCCATTTTTCTCCGCCGCGATCGGGCCCGGCACGTATTCTGCCAGTGAAGCCGCAGCTCCTACCATGCCAACCCCTGGTCCACCGCCACCGTGAGGCGTCGAGAATGTCTTGTGCAGGTTGAAGTGCATCACGTCGATGCCTACATCAGCGGGGCGCAACACACCGGTGAGAGCGTTCATGTTGGCACCGTCACCGTACACGAGACCACTCGCGTCGTGTACCATCTTCGCAATTTTTTCAATGTTGCGCTCAAACAGGCCGAGGGTGCTCGGATTGGTTATCATGATGCCGGCGACCGTGTCGTCGCATTCAGCCGCGAGGCGTTCCATATCAACGCCGCCTTCAGCGTCGCTCGGGATGGTTACCGTGGTAAGCCCTGCCATCGTGCACGACGCCGGATTTGTACCGTGGGCGCTGTCGGGTATGAGCATCTTGACGCGACCCGGGTTGCCGTACGCCAGGTGGTATGCCCGGATCATGAACACGCCAGCCAGTTCTCCATGAGCGCCAGCTGCGGGCTGCAGGCTTACAGTCTTGAACCCGCCAATGGCCTTGAGGCTCTCCTGCAAGCGGTAAATCAACTCGATAGCACCCTGGTTGTGTGCATCGGAGACTAGCGGATGGGCGCCACGCCAACCTGGCAGAGCCGCGGCTGCTTCGTTGGCCTTGGGATTGTACTTCATGGTACAGCTACCCAGCGGGTAGTACTGCGTATCTATGGAGTAGTTTTTCTGCGAGAGCCTGGTAAAATGCCGTACGACGGTTAGCTCGTCCAATTCAGGGAGATCAAGCTCCACGCGCAAGAGCGAAGACGGTACTGGCGTCTCTGGAACATCGCAACCGGGAAGCGAGACGCCAACCCTGCCTGGGCTCGATAATTCATACGCGAGCGGTTCTGGGCGCAGGTTCATTCGGCGGCCTCCTTGAGCGATTGTACCAGCGTGTCTATTTGAGCTGCGGTGTTCATTTCAGTTACGCACACGAGCAACTCGTGCGTTCGCTCTGGCCAGTAGCGAGACAGCGCAAGGCCGGGTACGACACCGCGCGGCTCCAGCTTCTCTACAATGGCCGCGGCTGGAACAGGCGTCTTTACTACGAACTCCTTGAAGAAGGTTCCGTCCGCCACAGCGAAGCCGGGGATGCCGGCTATCAGCTTGGCGGCGTGATGCGCTTTGTTCCAGCACAGGCTAGCTACCGCCTGCAGCCCGCTTTTGCCGAGGGCTTCAAGATAGATAGTCGTCATCAGCATCACGAGGCCCTGGTTGGAGCAGATGTTGGAAACAGCCTTCTCACGGCGAATGTGCTGTTCGCGCGCCGTCAGCGTCAGAACAAAACCTCTCCTGCCTTCATGGTCAAACGCCTGGCCTACGATACGACCGGGAATCTTGCGCACGAATTTCTGCGTTACCCCCATCATACCCAGAAAGGGTCCTCCGTAGTTCATAGCGTTGCCCAGGGACTGGCCTTCGGCCGTGACTATGTCTGCGCCGTACGATCCGGGGCTTTTAAGCAGCCCCAGCATGATGGGGTCAGCTGAAACGATGAACAGCGCCCCCGCGGCGTGAACAGTGTCTGCAACACCGGCAAGGTCGTGCACCCTACCCTCGAAGTCGGGATAAGCGACAATGAAACACGATGTTTCAGCGTCTACGGTTGCCACCGCTATCGCTGGAGCCTCGGAATAAGCCTCTACGCGTACAGAGAATGCGGCTAGATACGTAGCGAGTACCTGGCGATACTCCGGATGCAGCGCTGCCGGCACGAGCACGCGATTCCTCGTGGTGCCACCATGGTTTAGCGCCATGATCACCGCTTCGGCAAGCGCGGTTGCGCCATCATAGTGCGACGCGTTGACCGTATCCACACCGAGTAGCTCAGACGCCATCGACTGGTACTCAAAAATTGCCTGCAGCGTTCCCTGGGATACCTCGGGCTGGTAGGGCGTATACGCAGAAAGAAACTCACCACGCGTGGCTAGCGCGGGAACGGCAGCCGGCACGAAGTGGTTGTACACACCCGCGCCCAGAAACCACGCGGAGCTGGACGCGCACAGGTTCCTAGAAGCCAGCGACTCGATTTCTCTAAGTACCTCGAGTTCAGAGATACCGTTGGGAATCCCAAGCTTCGGATATCTCTTATCAGAGGGGATGTCGGAGAACAGCTCCTGAACCGAGCCGGCCCCGATGGTCCCGAGCATTGCCGTTCGGTCTTTGTCGGTGTTCGGTATGAAAGGCACGCCTTACTCCTTGCCAGATTCCGCTTCGTAGGCCTCGGGCGTGAGCAGACTGTCCCACTCGGACGGCTCAGTTGCCTCGAAAGCTACGAGCCAGCCTCCCGTGTATGGTTCCTTGTTCACGATGGCGGGGTCTCCAGCCAGTGCGTCATTTACCGCGACGATAGTGCCGGACATCGGCAGGTACACGTCGCTGGCGGCTTTTACAGACTCGATGACGCCAAAAGCCTCACCTTGCTTGAATGTTTTGCCAATCGCCGGCAATTCGATAAAGACGATGTCTCCGAGAGCTTCCTGCGCGTGGTCTGATATACCCGCGACAAAGCGGGCTCCATCCTTGCGGGCCCATTCGTGTGATGCTCTGTACCGTGAGTTCTTGTCAATGCTCATATGATCCTCCCTTTAAGCTGAAGAAAAATACTGATTATCAGTAGATTAGGCTCTTTGCTATAACCTTCGCGTCAGCGGCGGTAAGCCGGTATGTACAGCGGTCGCTTGACTACGACTGCCGGAACAGCCTTGCCGCGGATAGTCACGGCCAGCGTCGTTCCAACCTTGCCCACCCCCGGCTCAACAAACGCGTTGGCGGCAAACTTTTTAACGGTCGGGCAGAACATTCCCGCGACTATTTTGCCTACGGTTCGCCCGCTTTGGTCCTGAACTTCGTAGCCTTCGCGAGGCACGCCACCGCTCACCTCGAGACCAACAAGCTTGCGCTGTACGCCTTCTGCCGCCAGTTTCTCTATGGCCGCCTTGCCCGTAAAATCCTTTTCCATGTCACAAGCCCACTTGAACCCAGCTTCAAGCGGCGATATATCCTGAGACAGCTCGTGCCCATGTAGCGGCATACCCGCCTCAAAACGCAAGCTGTCCCGCGCGGCGAGCCCTATGGCTTGTGTCTCGATTCCCCGCTTGTTCCCCTCTGCCAGCAACCCAGTCCACAGCGCTTCCGCCTTATCCGCAGGAAAGAACAGTTCCACGCCATCTTCCCCGGTGTATCCGGTGCGCCCAACCAGACACGGCACGCCAAGAACGGTAGCCCGGCCTGAAGTAAACCGGGGGTATGCCGAGATCTTCGCGTCCGACACCGCATCAAGAAGCTCTATGGCGCGAGGCCCCTGTACGGCTATCATGTAGGTGTCGTCAGAACGATCAACGAGGGTTACATCGGCTGGCTTGCGGGCGTTCATCCACGCTACGTCTTCTTCTCGATTGGACGCATTGACGACTATCCACCACGAACCAGGGAGGCGATAGATGAACAGATCGTCTATAACCGTACCGCGCTCGTTAAGGAGCAGGGAGTATCGAGCGTCGCCGTCTTTCATGTCCAGCACCTTGGCGCTCACCAATCCTGACACAAACCCATCCGCGCCTGGGCCACTGACCTCAACCTGGCCCATGTGGTCTATATCAAAGAGGCCTACAGAACGTCGAGTAACGAGATGCTCCTCAACGGAGCCCAAGGGATAACTGATGGGCATGTCATAGCCGGCAAATGGCGCCATCTTGGCGCCAGCGGCAACGTGCCACTCGTGGAGTCTGGTCTGATTCACTATTGATTCCTCCGCACACGGCGACTATAACATGCGCCGTTTCGATTACTTTGATTGTACTGTGAAAGTAGCGAGGCGGCAAGCCAGAAGATTACATGGCACCTTGCATAGCCTGGCGACACGGGGAGAATTAGATAATTTATTATTAATTAGTGTATAAATATATTATCCAATGGTTGTATAAAACCAGATGAATCTTGAAATTTGCACCTGCAGGCAATACAGGAAAACTGACCTTGGCTACTCTTCCCGTGGGGGTTGCGCGCGTCCACCTTTGATGGCAGAACGCGTTCGCTTGGCAGACAGCCGCCGCTCTTTAGAAGCGCGCGTAGGTTTTGTGGCCACACGGTGTCGGGGGATGCGAGAAGCCTTTACGATCAGGTCAGCGAGCCTTGCGAGCGCAATCGCTTCGTTGGCGGTGCGGCTGCGTTCCAGATCTACAGCGACGAACAGTCGCCCCTCAGAGTCCAGTCTGGGAGCCAATACCTCGCGCGCGCGCGCGCGTTCGGCTTCGGACAAGCCGTCAACGAGACCTAGGTCGACACGTGCTCTTACCTTGGTCTCTACCTTGTTGACGTTCTGGCCACCGGGCCCCGAAGAGCGCGCGTACTCGAATTGTACGATTCGCGGCAGAGATTCATGGATGGCTTCTATACGCATGGCACCACAACTAGAACGAAGCCCTGGACAAGGGCTTTCCTATGTATACGCCATCCCCCCCCAGGTACTCTCGTTTTTGCCCCTCTATTAGAATCTGCACATCCTTTACCGTCGGAAAGCCGGTAGCGGTATAGACTATTTGCTTGAGCTGGCCTGCGTATCCCTCGATTCCGTAGCGGTTGTACATGAAGGCCTCGTTAAAATCCAGGTATGCCGTTGACCCGCGCACTCGCGCTGACAAAAGCCTGGCATCCGCTGGAATCAGGCTTATGTACCCGCGAGCCAGCTCCTCCGTGCTCGGGCCAGCCATGAGCGCCTCGAGCGCGTCTGTCATCGGCGAATCCGAAACGGCAATGGTTCGCTTGACCTCGTGCCTCGTTATGACGCCATCATCATCGACCCGTATAAAAAACAGCCCGGTTACTCGCGTGGAACTAACCTGTTGCATTGGCGTAACCACCACGGGAGCTGTTACGACTGGCGTCTGTGTCGCAGCGGAGCCATCGCCCCCGTCATCGCCTGAACCGTCGGCTTCGCCCGCGTCAGCGGGTGGTTCCGTTGTTGGATCAGCAGGGCGTATTGGCGCAGCATCGTCCGGACGCGCTGTGGAATCGGCGCTCTGATCAGAGGACGAGGCATCCGCTGTTTCATCCGCTGATACACCTAACGCGTCACTAAATCCCGTAGCTTTGAAGGTTTCCTGTATTTCGTTCCAGCTAAAGACGAACAGGAGTAGCGTCACGAGAAGGCCCAGGAGCCAGATCAGGCATCCTGCTCCACTCTTCTTCGCGGAACCGTTCCTGGTTCCCGACTTTCGTTGCGCCATGATACGCCGATACTAGCCGCGCCGTGGCGAGGGGTCAAGGGAAAACCTGGTTGCGATCAATCTATTCCCAATCCTTTTAGCTGCGCTATGGCTATTTCATCCCCCGGGCTGATTTCAAGTACTGTGCGCCAGAAACCGGTAGCCTCATCATGCTTCCCCTGTCGCCCGGAAACAACGGCAAGATTGGATATAATCTTTACGTTTTCAGGTTCCTTTCGCAACGCTTGCTCAAGGTGCTTCCGCGAGTCAGGTAGCATATCGAGTTCCATTTCACAGATTGCCAGTTCGTTGAGCACGTCTACTTCGTCAGCTCCCAATTCGAGCGCCTTGAGAAACGCTTCGCGCCCCTCGTTCCAGCGCCCCAGCCTGCGCTGCCCCCAGCCTACAAGAAACCATCCATTCCATATCGATGGATCTGATTGCACAAACTCCAGCGCTTTGGTCACGCCCTGCTCTTCCTTGCCCATGCGGATGAAATCGAAAGCTTCCTTGAACAGCGCATCGGTATCGGTTCGAACGCGAAGCTTCTCGAATATTTCACTGGCTTTGGCGAGCTTGGCTTCGTCAGCTCCCACCGAAAGGTACGACTCGAACATCCGAAGGGCTTGATCGTACGAATGACTCTTCATATAGAAGAAACCAGCGTTAAAATACGCATCCGGATACGGAGGATCCATGGCCAGCAAACGCTTATAGGCTTCAAAGGCCTTGCCCCGGACTGCTTCTGCGAGCTCTTCCTTTCCAGATCGATCCAGAGCATCAGCCTTATCCTCGTAGAGGATGGCAAGGTTCAGCGTCGGCTCGGGCGCAACAGGTGCCAGCCCTCCCAATGCCTTGAATATTTCTTCGGCAATGTCCAGCTCTCCGTTGCGCGCTTTGAGTATACCCGTTTCCGATAGCTCGGTAAAAATTTCCGGCTTAACCGCGAGGACAAATTCGCGATAGTAGCTGGCGTTAAGATTGTCAGGATCGTACGCCAACAGGCGCAACATCCCCGCTACGAGCATTTCCCAGGAGAGATCCGATAGATCAGGTCCATCCTGCCCGAGCTCCACCGGCAATGGTATGGTCGGATCAACGGTAAAGCCGCCAATAGAACGAGCCATATCCTCTGGTATCTCTATGAATACGATGTTTCCCGGTATACGCGGGTTCAGGTCTTCGTCCATACGCTCTCCGTAGTCAGGGGGTGTGTAGTAGCCGAGATCACGACGCGCCAGCAACAGCGTTATCAGCTGGACGCTCGTCGGGCTTCGGCTCGGCTACGGTTTCAGCATCGGGCGCCGCGTCGTCAGACTGGTTTTTCCGCTGGCCCAAGTAGTCATTTATATGCATCTTGTATGAAATTGGCACCGTGGCTTCATCAAACTGAATAGCTATAGCGGTGAGGTCTTTTCGTCCCTCGACATCCTCATAACGTACGACCTTGCCATTTATGGCCACGGTCTCCGTCGGCTCTTCAAGATCAATGCGCAACTGGCATGGCTTTGCGACGAGGAACTTGGCCAGACCCATTATTATAACCTTTGAGCCCGAGAAGGACAGGTCGCGAAGAATACACTTTCTGGGAACGCCGTCTATAAGGACGGTTGTCTCCTTGCGAGCCAAGCCAATTTTGCGCATTGAGTCGGGCGTCAGGAGGATTCGATCCGCACGACGCCTCGTAGAGTTGACGTTGGCCTCAAGCATCCTGCCGATTATTTCTATAAAATCCTCTGGAGGGCGCTGTGTAAACTGTATGGCGATGAACTGTAGCGTACCATTGGATTGAGCGTACGGCGAAAAGCCAGTTGCCCTGCCAGAAATGAAGAAAAGAACCGGATCGGCCTTGTCGGATACCTTGAAGGACAAGCGAATACTCACCAGATTGTTGGCTTTGGCGATGCGCTCCATGAGGCCTGGCCTGTTGGGGGCTAGTACCTTGGCTTCGTCGAATGAGCTGGAATACAAAACGCATGGCCATTGTTCACCCAGACACTTGATAAAGACGTTTTGAGGTAGTAAGCCCGTCGATTTTACTATCTCTTTGGTAAACGTCACTGATATGGCTCTGAACGTGTCGTAGTATTTATTTATCTGCTGACTGGTTGCTATGCCCATGGTATGAGGCAATAATACGGTATGCCGATTCTTTGGTCAATCGAGACACTATCAAGAGCTGGCTATAGTGTGTTTTTCGTGCTTGACCCAAAATAACCGAATAGCTCTGTCTTGCCGCGCGTAGCCCCCGGCACATTCCCCCTGAACATGTATTCCGTTATTGACAAAGGGGGGTACTGCCCCTATCTTGTGCGCAAGCTGCGCACGTGCGCCGCGATCATGCCCGTATAGAGGTAGGAGCGATGAAAGAAGAGTACGAGTTCCCGCTCGAAGAGTACATGCCACGTGAACGTTTCGAGCGCATGAAGCGGTTCGCGCAAGACAAGGAAACACCATGCCTGATCCTTGATCTGGACATTGTTCGCTCCAAATACGAAGAACTCCGAAAGAACATTCCGTATGCAAAAATTTTCTACGCCGTCAAAGCCAACCCAAATGACGAGATCATCTCCCTGCTTCGAGACCTGGGATCCAGCTTCGACGTCGCCACTAGATACGAGTTTGACCAGCTTCTGAGACTCGGCGTCTCACCAGACCGGATGAGCTTTGGCAACACCATAAAAAAGGAAAAAGACATAGCCTACTTCTACAACAACGGAGTACGGTTATTCGCGACCGACAGTTTCGAAGACGTAGACAAGCTGGCACGGGCTGCCCCAAAATCCCGCGTCTTTTTCAGGATCCTGACTGAGGGTCTGGGGGCTGACTGGCCTTTGTCCCGCAAATTCGGATCACACCCCGAAATGACGCGTAACCTCATACTCCACGCTCGGGATCTGGGACTTGATCCATACGGCATCTCGTTTCATGTAGGCAGCCAGCAACGAGACATAGGCCAATGGTCTACCGCGCTCGGCAGCGTTGGCAACATCTTCTCGTGGGCCGAGGATCAGGGCATAAAGCTCTCGATGATAAACATGGGAGGCGGCTTCCCGGCTGCGTATACAGACCCGACAAACCCGATAGAACACTACGCAGGTGACATAAAGAGCTTTCTTGACAACAATTTTGGCGAAGAATTACCTGAAATTATCATAGAACCGGGCCGGTCGATGGCTGGCGATTGCGGCATGATAGTTACCGAGATAGTCAACATAGCCAAGAAAAGCACGCACGACCTGTACCATTGGGTGTTTTTTGATATAGGCAAATTCGGCGGGCTCATAGAGACCCTGGATGAAGCCATCAAATACCCGATTTACTTTGAGAAAGAAGGCCCTACCCTCGACATCATCCTCGCGGGTCCCACGTGTGACAGCATGGACATCATGTACGAGAAAACTCCGTACGAAATGCCCGCCGGAACAAAAATTGGAGAGCGCGCGTATATTCTTACAACGGGGGCGTATACGCAGAGCTATAGCTCGATATACTTCAACGGTTTTCCGCCACTACAGGCGTATGTAATGAAATAAACCCAATCCCGCTGCCAGACACAGGCGCACGCCTGCACTCGGCAGCGGGATTGTACCGGCAGCTTGCTTCTAGACTGTGCCCATAGATCTAGCAGTCTCGTAGATCTCGGAATAGAGCTGGTCGAGGTTTTCCTCGTCCACACTGGAGAACGCGACCCGAAGCCACGTATCCTGAATCGCTATAACACCGATACCACGTTCGTTCAGCAGCTTCAATCGCAACTCTTCCGCAGTATAGCCCGAGCACTCGAAGCACATGAAATATCCAGAATTGAATGGCAGCGCCTTCAGACCGGTGGGAGCCTCGTGCGTTGCCAGAAATTCCTTGACCTTCCGGTAACGGCGCTCGAGCATGGCGCTATATTCCCGTTTCTGCGGTAGATAGCGAGGGTCTGCCATAGCCTTTGCCAGGATGTTCTGCGTAGGAGCCGCTGAATTTGACACGCTCGAGCGTATAACCCCGAGCAGCTTTTTTACGAGAGCGTCGTAACCAGCTTCGGTCATGCCCTGGCTCGCGAAGGTAATGAAGCCACCCCGGAAGCCCCACACGTAGTCTTCCTTGGTTTGCCCGTCTACCTTGGCTGCGAGTATGCGCGGGTGGGCGCTGGCAAAGCGCGTGAATATGGATTCACGGAGGGTCCCCTCTTCGTACTGGAGGCCAAAATACGCGTCATCCGAAATAACGAGAAGATCTGCTCCCCCTTCAGCCACGCTGACGAGAGCCTTCTTGATAGCTTCTGCTTCTTCGAGCGTAGGTGTGTATCCGGTTGGGTTGTTTGGGTAGTTGAGGATAACGACAGCCTTGCCGTTCTGCCTTGCCGCTTCAGCGACAGCCCTGCTGAAATCTGCGATGTTGAATCCCCCCGCTTCCGAAAAGAACGTATACGGGACAAGGCGGGCAGACTTCCGAACCTCCATGATCAGCTTGTAATTAGGCCAGTACATATCGGCAACTACTATTGGATCACCATCGTTTACGAACATGTCAGCCAGGTACGATATGCCTGCCGTCAGCCCTGGCACGACCACCGGCAAAGAAAAACCAGCACCCGCGAGCGACGGGTTTTTGCGCAGCAGTTCGACGCGCCAGGCCTCCCTCGTGGCAAGTACGCCAGCGGTGGGAGCATACGCGACAGCCTCCCTGTTCGTCAGGCCAGGCAGGTGGTCTTTTACCGCGTCAAGCGCCATAGGCTGGCCCTTGGAAAAAGCCATGCCGATGGTAGCGTTAAAACGCTTTGCCCGCTCCCCAGCTTCAGCGCTCTGCGTTAGTATGCCTTTGGGATAGTACATCCTGGTACCCACTTCAGAAAGCAGACGACCAGCGCAACTGCCCTCCAGCGTCCGGTTGAGTTCTTCGGCCAATGCGTTCATGACAAACCTCCGTAAAAGTACGTCAGGAGGGTCTGTGGTTCACTGCCAGGAGATACCCCAAACCTCTGACAACGTCAGCCTATCACGACGCGCGAGTAAAGTCAGCATGCACCAGAAAGCCCACGAAGACAACAACGAATATGCCATTGCAGATACGGTGCGCTGGTCGTATACTTGCAAGCTGGAAGCCCGGCAAGGAGGCACGCCACCATGTTAAAGAAACGATACTCCAGAGATGGGGCTACGTGTACGGTAACGTTCGTAATCCAGCCTGATCAGGCTGAGGGTATACACAGCGCCCATGTTACGGGCGATTTCAACAATTGGAGCCGCAGTGCCACTCCAATGAAAAAGGCGGCTGACGGTGGATATGAGGTAAGCGTCAAGCTCGACACAGGCCGCGAGTTCCACTTCAGATACCTCATAGATGACACGCGTTGGGAAAATGACTGGCACGCTGATAAATACAGCCAGAGCCCGTTCAGGGACGCAGAAAACAGCGTCGTCATCGTCTAGCCCGACGCAGGCAAAAGAAAAGAACGGTATGCCTGGACGTCTGCGCATACCGTTCTTGGTTCAGGCTGTGTTGCCTA
>JAFGUM010000492.1 GCA_016938515.1 Spirochaetales bacterium
AACCTGAAAATCTTATTATCATGGACAACGAGCAGGTCTCCGGAAAGGAACGCCAGGCTGCCTTGGCTACCTATACTACCCAGGCACGTTTCATGGCTCGTTCCGGTAAGTGATGCGAGGTTTGCATAGGTTGCAATGGTGCCGTCTACCGCAATCGCGCGTACGGCATTGTTGCCATAATCGAGCACGTATACGATGCCGTCGTCCGAGACGACTAGGGCCGTGGGGCCGAATAGTGTGGCGGAGGTCGCAACGCCACCATCCCCGGAATAGCCGGGCGCGCCTGTGCCGGCGATGGTAACGGCGCTGGCGTCGGATTCTTTGATCTTGATTATCCTGTGGTGCTCAGTATCCGCCACGTACAGGTATCCGTCCCTGGCTGTCATGCCTCCTACGCTGGACAGGAACAGGTCTGTCCCCGGGCCGTCGTCCGGTATCGGCCCCGCGCCTATGCCTGCCAGCACCTCTATCGTATAGTCCGCAAAGTAGTAGCTTTTTGGGTCGTTGGGGTTGTCCAGCGGCCCAAACAGGGTCCAGCTGAAGACGCAGGCGGACAGCAAGGCCAGCGGGATAGCCACGGCACCGCCTGCAATGGCCACCATGCGTCTGGTTACCCCGCGGCGTTTGGCTTTCATTGTGGGCTCCTCAGGTAGTCCAGTTCTTCGTCAATGGCGTCGAGGGCTTCCAGTGCCCGCGGTAGGCTCTTGTTCCAGAAGAATCTGACAGACCATGAGACAGCCGATGCGCCGGCTGCTATAGACCCGAAGAACCACAGATTCTGGTCAAGCATAAGGCGGTCGTGGAGAGCTGCCGCTACATCGAAGTCTGTTTCTGCCTGGTATGTAGGGTACACTATGAAGCCATCGACCATGCCATAGACGACAGGAACGAGGCTGGCAAGCCCCGTCCACAAGCTTATGTTCGACGTAATCGTGCGAGCGCGCTTGGCTCGTACCGCCCTGTCGAGGGCGAGCACCGCAGCCTGGCGTTTAAGTTCCAGGTCGGCTATCTTCCATGCCGCCGAGTAACCAACGGGTGGCACGCTGAACGTCAGCTCGCCGCCGGAGACGATGTCGAAGGGCGAGGAGAACGCCCAGTCAGGATCACCCTTTCTGCGCGCTTCCATGACGTATCTGCCCGCTGGAAGCGAAAGCGCCTGGTCCCAGCCGAACAGTAGTGGGGTGTCTTCGCCGTCCCTGCGCAGCCGCGCTTCCAGATTTTCCGCGAGCCCCGAATTATCGGTGGCTCGCAGGATGCCAGGGCCGTCGTGCGCGCCGGGTGTGGCGGCACCGGCTTCGACACTGGTTGGGGCTGGCTTCGTAACCAGCGCTGCGCTTATGCGCGTATCGGTGCCGGGGCGTACCAGCGCCGGCATGCTCTGCGTAATCCATGTATCACCAGAAAACTCAACCGTGTGGCTTCCTGCGTAAAATACTCCCAGATCGCAGGGTTCGCGTCCGCCGGTTCCTACGGCCACCTGCCTGCCATCGACGGCTATCCGTACGCCGCGCGGCACTGAGAGCGCCAGTATTCGTCCACCCTGGAAGGTGATGGGATCGTTGGGCTTTCGCGCGCTCAGCTCTACGTCTATTGTGTACGGCTCCTTCCATGAATCAAGGTAGACGCTGAAGGAGCGCGGGCCGGGCAGTAAGTTGCGTGCGGTGTAACGTCCGGCGGCGATGGTACCCATCTCACGGCCCGAGGAGAATATGACGGCGCCATCCGGAAAGCCCTCGAATAGTACCGTGGCGAAGCTCTCCATCCTGTACGTAAACGCGATGGCGTTGAGCGTATCCGGGTACACGCGCACGCGCCTGTCTTCCTGGTTGTCAGCGTACTGGAGCGTTACGACGCGCTCACCTGCTATCACCTCTGCCACCTCGAG
>JAFGUM010000493.1 GCA_016938515.1 Spirochaetales bacterium
CTCTGGATGTACGAAACCATCATTCCAGACGAATCGGCTGTGGCCAGGTAGACGGTGCCACCTCTTTCGGGTGTTCCAGCCGTCGGAATCGAAGCAGTGTGACCTATACTGGTACGCCTCGACGCAAGGTAGGGCACGGAGAGCAAGGCTTCGGGGCTCCAGGGCATTCGTGAACGCTCGGTGATATAGGCTGACGCGTCGGCGAAAGCCAGCTTGAGCGCTTCTATCTGCAGGTGCGCGGCTTCGCTGGGAAGCAGATCCGCCAGTGCGTCTCCCGAAAGCATGCCCAGAGCCGCCAGCGCGACCATGCCCTGGCCATTCGGGGGCAATTCCCACACGTCGTATCCGTGGTAGCGCATGGACAGCGGCTCCACCCATTCGGGCGCAAAGCGTTCAAGATCGCCCAGCCTGAGGAAGCCTCCTGTCTCGCGGGAAAACGCGTCTATACGGGAAGCGATCTCACCTCGATAGAACGACTCGGAACCGCTCAGAGCCAGCTCGGCAAGCGTTGCCGCATGGTCTGGTGAGCGCCATATGGACCCGGCTTTGGGGCTGTTCGTGCCCGGGGAGCCTGATCCCCCTCCCGTGAAGACTTTGAACCACTCGGCAAACTCCGCCCGCTTGAGCACGCTACTGTAGCGATCGCAGGCCCTGGCCCAGTAGTGAGCACAGACCGGCGATACCGGGAAGCCATCAGACGCGTACCGTATGGCATCTGAGAACAGGTCCCCATAGGGTAGCGCGCCAAAACGGCTGGACAGCGCTGCCCACGCCGCCGGAATGCCGGGTACCGTGACCGCTTCCCAGCTGAGCGGGTCGATGGAGGGTGGGTCCTGGTGTGCCAGTGAGCTAATTGAGAGCAGGGCCGGTGCCGGCCCCGACGAGTTGAGCCCGTACAACTGGCCGTCTTTCCAGACCAGGGCAAAGGCGTCACCACCTATGCCGTTGGCTGTCGGCTCCACGACGGTTAACGCGGTGGCGGTGGCTATAGCAGCGTCAACCGCGTTGCCTCCCCTGCGCAGCGCTTCGAGGCCGGCCTGGGCGGCCAGCGGCTGGCCAGTACACACCATCCCGTTGCGGGCGTACACCACGGTGCGCGCTGATGGATAAGCGCGCGATAGCGGATCAAACTGCATGCCGCCAGTATACACCACGCCAGTGCGGCGGGGACAGAGCCGGGGCTGATGCGGGAGCGTTTCGCTTTCGCTGTTTTTTGCGTATACTCTTCGTACGTACCTGTTCGCGGGGACAGAGCCCTGGACAAGGAGCAATGATGAGATTTGTCAGCTACGAATACTCAGGCACACCGGGCATCGGTGTAATGATGGCAGACGGGTTGCGGGGGCTGAGTTGCGAAGCCTCCGGCTATCCTGGTGGCCTTGATGAGGTGTTGGCGACAGGGGCGAACCTGGCCGATGTCGGTGCCACCCTCGCCGGGTCGCCTCTCGTTGACGCAGCGTCGGTTGTTTATATGCCGCCGATCCGGCACCCGTCCAAAATCCTCTGTGTGGGGCTCAACTATCGAGCGCACAGCGAGGAAACGGGCATGGGCGCCCCTGACTATCCGGCTATTTTCGCACGGTTCCCGTCAACACTGGTGGGGCATGGCCAAGCTATCATCAAGCCCGGGGTATCAGAGCAGCTCGACTACGAGGCGGAGCTCGTGGCGGTAATCGGGAAACGCTGCAAAGGTGTTTCTGTGGCCGAAGCTCTTGGCTTCATCGCTGGGTACTCGATTTTCAACGAGGCGTCCATCCGTGACTACCAGATGCGCACATCGCAGTGGACCATAGGCAAGAACTTTGACGCGACGGGTGGATTCGGACCATGGATGGCTACGCCCGACGAGGTGCCACCCGGCGCCGATGGCCTGCGCATCCAGACGAGGCTCAACGGCAAGACGATGCAGGATGGCAACACGGGAGACATGGTGTTCAAGGTGGCGGACCTCGTATCCTTGCTGAGCCAGGTTATGACGCTCGAGCCGGGTGATATAATCGTTACAGGCACACCGGCTGGAGTCGGGTTTTCGAGAAAGCCACCCGTTTTCATGAAGCCAGGAGACGTCTGCGAAATAGAGATAGAAGCGCTGGGTACGCTCAGGAACCCGGTGGCGGCTGGCTGAGCGAATGCCCGGTTGATAGTGATCCTACTCGAGCATTTCCAGAAGGATGGAGTGCCAGGTTTCCAGGTTGATTGTGCCTAGCCTGGATACCAGCCGGCGCTTGTCGACGTAGCGAAGCTGGTCAAGGAGTATCCTCGCGGATTTTCCCTGAAACTCGAGTTCGGGTCGACAGCCTAGCGGCTGTCCTTTACTGGTTAGCGGGGCCACGATTACCCGCGGCAATAGTGCATTCATGTCATCTGGCGACACTACCAAGGCTGGTCTGGTCTTTTTGATCTCGGTTCCGATGGTCGGGTCGAGGTTGACCCACCAGACCTCGCCGCGGCTTACCACTCCCATTCGTCGGTTCCTTCGTCCTGCGGAATCGCGTTCCATGCGTCGAGGTCTTTCTCGGCGACATAGCCTTCAAACCAGGAAGAACGCGGCTTGCCGGCAGGTTCGATGATTATGGTTCTACCTTCGAGCCTCAGATCAACCTCGTCCCCGAAGCCACAGGCTGCTATCAGCGTGGTGGGGAGGATGATGCCTCTGGAGTTGCCTATTCTCCGTACAGGTATGTGCACGCTATATCCTCCGTTGGAACAATCTTGCAACGGAAATTGGCATAGTACATGACTTTTCTTAAAGATAGACGAGTTTAATCGTGTATTGACAGACTGTTACCCAAGCCACCCCATGTAGCGCGCGTACAGGAACAGGGTTGCCGTCATCAGCGCGTGACCCATGTCTTCGGCGCCTATCATATCTATGGCTTCGCGCTCGGGTACCAGCATGACCTCGATTTCCTCGTGTTCGTCCAGGCACTGGGTCCGCATTGGTACGCAGCCTTCGGCGACGAAGGCGTGGAATGTATTGGTCATGAACGCGGGGTTGGGCGAGAGGATGCCGAGCGGCACGAGCATCTCCGCTTTGTATCCGGTTTCTTCTATAAGCTCCCTGGCAATGGCGGAGGCGGGGTCCTCGCCCGGCTCGACGATGCCTCCGGGAAACTCGATGGACAGGTTCCTGGTTCCGTGGCGGAACTGCCTGATCATGACGAAAGACCGGCCTGCCGGTGTTTCCACGACCGGGATGACGCCGACCCAGTCCGGCGCGTCGACCGAGAAGAACGTGCCATGCTTGCCGGAGGTTGACTGCCGCTCGCTCGAGCGGACCTTGAATACCCTGCAGTCGGCTATCTTTTTGGACGAAAGCTCTATCCACGGATATGCGGTATGCATTGAAGAAGCCTAA
>JAFGUM010000494.1 GCA_016938515.1 Spirochaetales bacterium
CGGGAAACCCTGAGCCCTGGCTCCCGCATAGTATTCCTGAGCGACCTGCACATGGGTGACCGCAGCTCCCGCGACGATTTCAGGCGCAACGCCGACCTCGTCGTTGAATCCCTTGCCGGCAAATACCTGGCTGAGGGCTGGAAACTGGTGCTCAACGGCGATGTTGAGGAACTGCACAAGTTCAAGCCGCGCGTCATCCGCGCAGCCTACGATGATCTGTACGGCGTGTTTGGCGGTTTTGCCGCAAGGGACGCCCTCGTTAAAATTGTAGGCAACCACGACCTGGGAATGCTGCTGTGCGAAGACCATGAGTTCAGGCTGGACCATGCGCTGCGCCTTGACCGGCCCGATGGCTCGCTGCTGGCGTTTCACGGGCACCAGTCGTACAAGTTTTTTATGAAGTACAATTATCTGTCGGAATTTCTGGTCCGCTACATAGCTGACCCGCTCAAGATACGCAACGCCGATGTTCCCATGACGAGCAAGCGCCGCTTCAAGGCGGAACGGCGCATCTACAGGGCGTCCAAGGAACTCGGTCTCATAACGATCGCCGGCCATACGCACAGGCCCATATTCGAGTCATTCTCCAAGTATGACACGCTACGCTGGAACATCGAGACGCTGCTCCGACGATACGCCACGGAGACACCGGAGGAGAAGCAGCGGACAGAGACCCTGATAGGCGTGTTCGCAGCCGAGTTCAAGCGCCTTTCACACAAGGAGCGCAAGAACAAGGTGTCGAGGAGCCTGTACGAACGTGAGGATCTGCTCGTCCCGTGTATGTTCAACTCGGGCTGTGCCACGGGCCGAGGCGGGTACACGGCGCTGGAAATAGACGGCGACGACATCGCGCTGGTCTACTGGACCCGTGCTGGCAAGGCCAAGCCGTACATCGAGCGCGAATCGCTGGCGCGCGACGACCTGGCAGGTACGCCATGGACGCGCTACACCGTTGCCAGGGACTCGCTGGAGTACGCGTTGGCGCGCGTCAGGCTGCTGTCAAAGTAACGCGCTACTTGCGGCGTATCAGCATCATCGTCAAGTCGTCGTACTGTTCGTCTTCCTTGATGCCGCCGTAGTAGCGGTATTCGGTGCGCTTGGAATCAGGGTGCGGCGTCATCTGGGAACAGTAGTCTTTGTACTGATTCCAGCACGAGGCCAGGATATCGTCTATCTTGCTGTCGACGATGATCTTGTCATCCTTGGTTGCCTGCGGGTCGGGAACCATCCTGAAGACCTTCTCCACGGCCGCCAGACCCAGCACCAGGTCGTCAGGGCCGCCGTTGAGTTTGGAAAAGTTAAATTCGTAGACGTGGTCAGGGCCAAGCGGGTCGTCTTCCTTGCGCAGCGTGTACGTACCACCGGTCATGATTGCTACCGTGATGGCCTCTATCCTGTCTTCACCGAGCTGCTCTACCAGGTCTTCCCGGTGATCCGACTCGTTGCCTTCGCGATCCTTGAGTTTCTTGATTTCGAACAGCTGCTTGAAGTCCAGGCCACGCCTGGCCCTGCTTGA
>JAFGUM010000495.1 GCA_016938515.1 Spirochaetales bacterium
GATGGTGCACCTCTCGGAGAAGTACTTCTTTCTCCGCAAGGCTTCGCCTGAGCCTCTCCTCCGCTTCCTTGCGCTCTGTTATATCGACGTGCGTACCCACGAGACGGATGGATCGCCCTGTCGCGTCCCTCTCGATGCTCTTGCCCCTGGACAGGATCCACCGTTCCTCGCCATTCTTCGCGAGCATCCGGTACTCGCCCTCAAAACTTTCGGCACGCCCCTCGACGCAGTCACGATCTATGCCGATAGCCCGCTCGCGGTCGTCGGGGTGCACCAGTGTACGCCACCCAGCTCCCGTAGCAGGAAAATCTCCCGGCTCATAGCCGAGCATACGGTAGTACGAAGGGCTGTAGTATGACCTGTCGCTGGCAATATCCAGATCCCACAGACCGTCATTGGTCGCTTCCATGCTGAGCAAAAAGCGCTCTTCGCTCTCTCTGAGCGCGTTCATGGTCAAGCGGGACGCTATCTGGTCTGACAGTATTTTGCCGGCCAGTATCGTTGCCAGCGGATAGAGCGTGATGATGGGCAGCGAGAGCCTTCTGAACGTTTCCAGCCCAACGCCCTTGGGAAGTGTGAGCATCCAGCCTATCATCGCGATGTGCACGGCGAGGCCGAACTGGAACAATCCCCGCGTCCTCGGAGGCGTTTTTTCTGGTTGCAACCAGCGCCTGGACACAAGGCCTATGGTTGCGGACGACACGATGACCATAACCCCCATGTAGACGCCTGAGCCGCCTATGGAGAGTCGCAGCGCTATGGCCATGCCGCTCGCTACGAACGCGCTTACCGGACCGTAGTACCACGCGGCGAGGCTTAGCATTATGGAGCGACCGTCGAATATGAGCCCCGAGCCAAAGTCGAGTGGCCTGAGCATGCCCATGACCGCCGCGGTTCCGAACAACAGGCCCTGCAAGACGGCACCGGAGAGCGTTTGCGCCGGCCTGCGCCTGTCTATGAAGTCTGACAGTATGGTCAGGGATATCAGGAACGTGAGGTTCATGATCAGATCCATTACCATGCCAAAGCTATCTGCGAACATGGTATCAGCTTAGGCTGTAGCGCCGCAGCGCGCAAGAGCGCTCGTAGTGCATCAGCGTACAGCATCAATAGTAGATACATCGTTTTACATAACAAAACACCCTCTCATATTTTGGACTTTCACAGCACACCAGACAGCTGGTATACTGCAGACTATCGACGACGAGCCGTCGCCGGTACCAAAAGGGGGAGCTCATGTGTGGAATCGTATCGCTGGTGTACAAAGATGAAACGAAAAATATGGGACACGAAGCCTCGGAGTTGCTCAGGCGACTGGAGTACCGGGGCTACGACTCCACCGGCGCGTCGTTCATAGACAAGGACAGGAACATAGTTCTCGTCAAGAAGGTAGGAGCTCCCAGCGTCGTAACCGTCGAGATGAAAATACCTTCGTACTCAGGACAGCGTTTTATAGGGCAGGTCCGCTGGGCCACCTACGGCGCGGTGAGCGACGTAAACAGCCAACCCCACCACGTGCGCTGCAAAGTTGAGATGGTCGGCGCGCACAACGGCAACATATCCAACACCGACTCCCTCAA
>JAFGUM010000496.1 GCA_016938515.1 Spirochaetales bacterium
GCGCGGTAGCGGTTTCTGAGCATCTCTATGTTCTGTCGCTCGGCGTCGAGTTCGGCTTTGTAACCAGAAACCCGAGCTCGCGCATTGGCGGATTCCTGTTCAACGCCTACCTTTTTGCGCTGATCCTCCTGCGCCAGTTTTACACGAACTTCGGCCTTGAGCCTGACGAGCTCGTTGTTGAGATTTTTTACCTCGGTTTCGGCGCGCCGCGCTTCGGCTTGCTCGCTGCTGGCTGCCTTGGCTTCGGCCTGGGCTTGCCTGGCTTTTGTCTCGGCATTGGCCGACTGTATGCGCTTGAGCAGCGCTATGTACAGATCGGGCTCTTCTACCCCGGGTAGCCGGTGATCGTCGACGTCCGCTATGTTCATGGTCGTTATTTCGAGGCCTATATTCTCGAGGTCGTGCTTGCAGACGTTTATCATCTTGGCGACGAGGATATCCTTGTCTTTCATCACCTGCTCGGGCGTCATGCTGGCGATCGAGTCGCGCAGATGACCCTCGATGATGTCGCCGGCAATTTTGGTGAGGTTTTCCCGATTGGCCGCGATGTCCAGGATGCGCGTGACGGCGTGTGAGCGACCTGCCTCGTTGCCCGCGATGGCGAACGACACGGTGGCCTTGACGTTGAGGGGTACGATGCCCGCCGCTATCGCTGAATCGACGACGACCTCTATGGTAATGGGGGTAAGATCGAACTTGCTGAAGCGTTGCAGCAGCGGAATGATGAAGGCGCGCCCGCCCGACAGTGTCCTGAAGCCTTTGGCGCCTCCCGAACCGGTAACGATGCCGAGTTCGTTGCCGCCAACGAGCTTCATGTTGGTGATAACCTGTATGAGTACGGTAAAGCCGACGAGTCCGCCGAGCACCGCTATGAACGCTATCATCGTGTACCTCCGGTCGCGCTGGGCATGGCCAGCGCCTTGACGTCCACGCCGAACGCGTCGGCGAATGTTTTGAGGAAATCCGCGAAGGCTCGCGGGCCGCGGTTGACCGCGCCGGAAAATCCTTCGTTATCGTTCATCACGACCAGATTGTCCACGGCTCCTGATTCGGCTGCCTTCATGTAAGCGGCGTATAGTTCGGGAAGCTTTTGCTGCATGAATATGACGCTCGACGCGTCGTCGCCGTAATCCGCCAAAAGCTCGGCCTTGGCTTTGAGTATCTCGTTGCGGGCGCCTTCCCGGGTGGACACGGCTTCGCGGTCACCCGCGGCGACTATCCGCGCGGACTCC
>JAFGUM010000497.1 GCA_016938515.1 Spirochaetales bacterium
CATGATCGAGTCAGCGAAAAGGATCTTGAGCACGTGGCGGGAGTCGTCCTTGATACATCCAACCCGCGCACCTGGTATTACGCGCTGATGGACTACGGCTCCTGGCTTAAAAAGCACGAACCATCGCAGGCCAGAAAAGCCGCTGTGTACGCCCGGCAAAGCCGCTTTGAAGGCTCGGTACGACAGGTGCGTGGCGTATTGTTGCGAACACTGGCTGATCGCGGGCCTGTCAATCTGGCGGATATGGCCGCGGAATCCGGCATTGAGTACAGCCGCGTTCGCGCCGCGGCCGAGGGACTGGCCAGCGATGGCATGATAATTCTGGGGAACGACGGCGCGAGTTTCCCTGGCGACTAATCAGTCGAGCTTCTTCTAAACAGTCGCATGAAAAATCGTATGATACTATCGCGAACTCGTACGAATACGTTGCCCGGCAGGATGTCTTCATGAGCCACGAGATCGATGCGGCGAACAACGTGGCCTCCGGACGTGTACACGACGCGTCCCAGCCTGGTGCCCTTGTACACGGGCGCTTCTACCTCTGGCTCAACCTCAAGACGAGATTCTATTGAGTTCGCGAAGCGCGCGGGCACGGTAAACGTCGTAGAGCCCGCGTACTCCAGCGTCAGGTATTCTGTCGCTCCGCCCCACGCCCTCACCGCGGGCGGTTTAGGAGACTCGGGGCTAACGGTGCGCCAGTGCTCAAATGCCCAGTCAAGCAGAATTGCTCCCGCCCGCTCCCGTCCAGAAGGGCCACCAACGCCGCCCAGTGAAACGCTTATGACGCGAGTGCCGTTTCGTTCTGCTGTAGCAACGAGATTGTAGCCGGATTCGTCTATAAAGCCGGTTTTAAGACCATCACAGCCATCGTAGCTGAACAAAAGCCCGTTGGTGCTCCGTAAGACTATGGTGGTCTCTGGTGGCTCTTCGCCAGGTGGCATTACGTCTGCGCGGGGAAATACCATGCTCGTGTTGGAATGGTAGCGAATAATGGCTTCTGGATGCTTGCGCATATATTCGCGTGCTAGAATCGCCATTTCTCGCGCGGTGGTCGTATTGAGTTCCGATAACCCCGAGGGTTCCACAAACCGGGTTTCCTTGAGGCCAAGGCGCAGCGCCTCAGCGTTCATCCGGTCTACGAACGCTTCGGATGAGCCCGCTACGACGCGAGCAACCGTTCTCGCCGCATCATTGCCGGATACAACGGCCATTCCCCGCAGCAAGTCGTCCATGGGTACGCTCATGCCATCGCGCAGGTACATGAGCGACGATCGATACGGCAGGTTGACGTCGTTCCATTCGATGGTTACTCGCTGATCAAGCGACACGATACCTGATTCTATGGCGTCGAGCGCGATCATCAGTGACATTATTTTCGTAAGACTCGCTGGTGGAATGATGACGTCAGCCTCACTCTCGTACAGGACGTCACCGTTGGCCATGTCTACGATGATGACGGACCTGGCGTCAACTGGCGGAGGAGCGGGCGTAGCAAAACGCGTGGTAGCCGCTGCAGAATCAGCGTAGCCAAAGGCTACGGCCGCGATGAAGAGCAGTGGCAGTACACAGAGAAGTTTCTTCAAAAGTCCGCCTGCTTGACGGCCCGTGGGAACGGAATGACGTCCCGAATATTCTCGATGCCGGTAACGTAGCGGAGCAGTCGCTCGAAGCCCAGGCCGAAGCCCGCGTGGGGCGCCGATCCGTAACGCCGCAGATCGAGATACCATGAGTACGCTTCCGGGTCGAGATTTTTAGCCTTCATGTTTTCTACGAGTACGTCGTAGCGGTACTCGCGCTCAGACCCGCCTATGATCTCGCCAATGCGGGGCACGAGAACGTCCATCGCCCGCACCGTCTTGCCGTCGTCATTGAGACGCATATAAAAAGCCTTGAGCTCTTTGGGGTAGTCGGTAACTATGACTGGCCCGTTGACTACGGTCTCGGAGAGGTAGCGCTCGTGTTCCGTTTGCAGATCGCAACCCCAGAATGGCTTGAACTCAAAGCGGTCCTTGACGCGCTCCAGTTCGGCTATGGCGTCTGTATACGTGATGTGGGCAAACGTGCTCTGGCGTACGGATTCCAGCATCGCCAGAATTCCCGGCTGCACTCTCTTCTCAAAGAAAGCCATGTCTTCACCGCAGCGATCGAGGGCCCAGGACAGCAGGTGCTTGACGAAGTCTTCAGCGAGAGCCATGTCATCAGGCAGTTCAGCAAAGGCGATCTCCGGTTCTATCATCCAGAATTCCGCGAGGTGTCTAGTGGTGTTGGAGTTCTCTGCGCGGAACGTGGGACCAAACGTATACACCTTGCCGAGAGCCATGCAGTACGTCTCAACGTTGAGCTGGCCGGATACAGAGAGGAAAGCCTTTTTGCCAAAAAAATCACGACTGTAATCCACTGGCTTTCCATGTTTGGCCAGAGCGTCGAGATCCAGCGTGGTAACCTGGAACATTTCGCCAGCGCCCTCGCAGTCGCTGGCTGTTATTATGGGCGTGTGCACGTACTTGAAGCCGCGGTCGTGAAA
>JAFGUM010000498.1 GCA_016938515.1 Spirochaetales bacterium
GGATCATGGTGGTACGCGACGGTTACCCGCGTAAGCGCGCTTGTTTCCAGTCACCAGTCTGTATCGTTTGCCGATATGGCAAAAGCCGCGCGTGATAGCCTGGTGCCGGGTTTACAGTTTTTCTGCCTCGCTTCGCTGTGTGTGGCGGCACTCACGGTGGCAGTACCGTTTTACGCTGCCATAGGTGGTTTTTGGGGCACCCTTGCAACAAGCTTCTCTGTGTGGATACTGGCCGCGTTCGTACTCATCCTGCAATATTTTCTGCCCGCGGGCGCTACCGCTCGCGTCGGGTTCAAGGATTCTTTGCGGATTTCGGTGGCGCTTTTTTTTGACGCGCCATTCTTTTCCCTTGGGCTCGCCGCGTACGGCATAGGGTGCGTCGCCCTGTCACCCGTCCTTGCGTTCCTTCTGCCAGGCCCAGCCGCAGCAGCTCTTGCCGGCTCCGTAGCGACGGGCATCCGCATGCGCAAGCTCAGATGGTTACAAGCCAACGGCGGCACCCCACCGGGGCCAGCGCCCTGGAACGAACTGCTCTCCGATGATATTGAAGCCGTTGGGGTTCGTAGCATCAAAGATTTTGTTTTCCCCTGGAGGCACTAGCGTGACGAGCACCAACAACGACAGAACCGTACAACTGGGCACGGCGCCTATCGGTAGATTATTGCTGAAATTTTCGATTCCGGCTGTCGTAGGTATGCTGGTTCAATCGCTGTACAACGTTGTTGACCGGATATTCATAGGCAATGGCGTGGGAGCCATGGGTCTCGCCGGAGCGACCATAAGCTTTCCGTTCATGCTTATTTTTATGGCTTTTGGCATGCTCGTGGGTATCGGTGGAAGCTCTGTGCTGTCTATATCCCTTGGTGAAGGCAAAAAAGACTACGCAGAAGGCGTGCTCAACACATCCTTCATCTTGATGGTCGTTATTTCCGTGCTGCTTACGGTTGTTGGCCTCTCGTTTCTGGATCCTCTACTGCGCTTCGCGGGGGCGAGCGACGCCGTGCTGCCGTACGCAAGAAGTTATATGCGCATCATTCTATACGGGGTACTGGTCAACAGCCTTGGCTTTGGCCTCAATAGTTTTATACGCGCCGAGGGTAATCCCCGAATCGCGATGATGACGATGCTCATCGGTGCTGTCCTCAACACGATTTTGGATCCTATATTTATTTTTGTTTTCAACATGGGCATAGCGGGAGCTGCATGGGCTACGGTACTGAGCCAGAGCGTCAGCGCGTTCTGGGTTCTCAGGTATTTCATTGGAAGAGCGAGCCACCTCAAGCTCAAGCTGCA
>JAFGUM010000499.1 GCA_016938515.1 Spirochaetales bacterium
ATGTCGGCTAACGCCGGTACGCGGATGATCGAAAACCCGGCGTGCCCGAGGCGCGAAACGGTGCTTTCAAAAGCTTCGAGCGTCGACGCTTCTGCCTGTGCCATGAATGGTCCTTCCGGAATAGCCAGGATGGGTCTGCGCTTCGCGTAGCTCGCGGCGGCAGCCAGGTACGCGTTTGCGTCCCAGGAAGCAGTTGCGATGATAGACGCGGCGATGGCGAGGCCCGCTGAATCGGGGGCCAGTAGCCCTACATGGTCGAGTGACGGGCTGAACGGCACAACGCCGGTCCGGCTGGTGCGCTCGTAGCTGGGCTTCCAGCCGGCTATGCCGCAGTAGGCCGCTGGCCGGGATATCGAGCCTATCGTCTGGGTGCCGAGCGCGAGCGAACAGTAGCCGGCGGCGACAGCCGCGGCCGAGCCCGAACTGGACCCGCCCGGTGTTCTGGTGCTGTCCCAGGGGTTGGTCGTGGGGCCGGGAGCGAAGTACGCAAACTCAGTGGTAACTGTTTTCCCCAGGATGAGCGCCCCTGCCGCGCGAAGCGCCGCGACGACCGGGCCTTCGGGCATCCTGAACAGTTCGGGTGGCAGGGCAGATCCGGCTCTGGTCTCGAAGCCGTCTGCGGCAAATATGTCCTTGACGCCGACGAGCACGCCGTACAGCGGTGGCCTGGCGGCCGGATCCGGGTATCGCGCCTGGAGCGCCTTGGCTTCGCTATACAGTCGTTCTCTCTTGCCGGGTTCTGGTAGCAGCGCCTGTATGGTTGCTTCGTAGGTGTCTACCCTTGCCAGGCACTGTTCAATGTAGGAATTGAGATCAATCTCACCCGATCGCAAACCGCTTGCCAGCGGGGCAAGAGCACGAGGCGCGACCGCCGCTGGTCTGACCAATGAGTTCATGAGTGGTACTCCATTTCAATGTGCCAAGACGCTACGCCACGGAGGCTGCACCCCCCGTGGCGATTCCGTTTGTCAGCGCTTTTTTGCTTCTTCGTGCAGCCAGGCGGCCTTGGATCCGGCTATGTCGCCGAAACGCGTCAGCTCGCACTTGGCCTTTTTTGCCATCAATTGCTCGTAGCGGTCGTCTTCCACCATCGCGACGATACGCGCCACGCTCGACTCGCCGTCAACGAGGCGCCATGGGAAGCAGCCTATGGTCGCCCTCTGATTGAGAAGCAGATCCATGTCGCCGCCCAGGCATTCTGCGTGGATGATGCCGACGTTGAACATTTCGAGGTGCATCAGCTGGTACTTGTTCTCGCTGAACACCTCGTCGAGATTTTTGCCGTACTTCTTCTGGAAGTGCCGGTCGCACTCGGCGGCCTGACGGGGCATCCAGTCGCGGATTTTGGTGTTCATCGGGTGGTCGGCGGAGCCGCAGTCGACGCCTATCCAGCGCAACTTCTTCTTTTTGGCCCACTCGGCAAACTCGCGGTCCGGCCCCGGGTGCTTGATCATGTACTTGATCTCGTCCCCGGCAGGCTGATCCCATCCGTAGTGATGAAAGCCGGTGTGAATTATAAGAATATCGCCTTCTTTAACCTCGACGCGATCCTCTACCATCTTTGACGTGTATACGTCGTACTCCCCGACCGCATCGGAGAGGTCGACTATGGCGCCTTCGTGTACGAGAAAATCCATGTCCAGGCTCGCGATGTCCTTGCCGGGAGTGTAGAAGTGGATTTCACCGTCGAGGTGCGTGCCGATATGGTTGGAGTGCGTCAGCACCTGTCCGTTGGCCCCGTTGGGAGCAAGGCGCTTGAAGTACTTCATTTCCAGCGGTTCGTAGGTAGGCCAGGGTGGCGTGCCTATGCCCAACGGAATGGTCAGATCAATCATCTTCATAAAAACCTCCTGTTGTAGGTAAAACCTGAG
>JAFGUM010000500.1 GCA_016938515.1 Spirochaetales bacterium
GAGACGACGCGGCGCAGGGATCCCTGGCAGTCGCCGAGCACCGAAGCAAAGTACGGATCCATTGCCAGCGATGGTAGCTCCTGATTCCTGTCAAACGCTTCCTTGATTTTACCTAGGAAGGTGGAGCGGATGATGCATCCACCGCGCCAGGTCATCGCTATGGAGCCATAGTCGAGGTGCCAGGACCGCTCCTTATCAGCCTCGCGGAGCAGCATGAAACCCTGCGTGTACGACACGATCTTGGCGGCTAACAGGGCTTTGCGCAGATCCTCGACCAGACTGTCCCGCTCTGCCCCTGCAGGAAACGCCACAAGAGTTGCCGACCCTGGGCCTGCAAGCACCGCGGACGCTGCCTTGCGTTCGTCAACCAGCGATGACAGGCCCCGCGCGTACACGGCTTCGGTGATGAGCGTCAGCGGTACGCCGGCATCCAGCGCTTCCTGGCTTGTCCACTTGCCCGTCCCCTTCTGCCCCGCCGCATCTAGTATACTCTCGACGAGTGGGGAACCATCTTCGTCCTTGTACGCCAGGATGCCGGCGCTTATCTCTATGAGGTAGCTTTCAAGCTCGGTCTGGTTCCAAGCGCCAAACGTCGATGCCATCGTATCGTAGTTGAGTCCGAGCATCTCGTGCAGCAGCTGGTACGTTTCGGCTATCAGTTCCATATCACCATATTCGATGCCGTTGTGCACCATTTTAACGAAGTGGCCAGACCCGCCGGGGCCCATCCAGGCGCAGCACGCCTCGCCATCCGGCGTTCTGGCGGCTATGGCTTCGAACATATTTCTGACGAGGGGCCAGGCTTCCGGATCCCCGCCGGGCATCAGCGATGGCCCGTGGCGCGCCCCCTCCTCGCCGCCGGAAACCCCCGAGCCGATGTACCTGATACCCTTCGCAGCGAGATAGCCAGCCCGCCTGTCGGTGTCCTTCCAGAACGAGTTGCCGCCGTCAACGATAACATCACCCGCTTCGAGCAGGGGGAGCAGCTTGGCTATCGTATCGTCTACAGCCTGTCCGGCTTTGACGAGCAGGATAACCGTGCGGGGCCGCTCCAGCATGCCAACGAAGCCTTCGATGGACTCGGACCCTACGATAGGTTTTGATGACGAACCCGGGCTACGCCCCTCGGATTCCGCACGCGCCAGAAACTCCCGCACGGGATTGGGCGAGCGGTTGTGTACTGCCACTGAAAAACCCTTGTCGTTCAGGTTGAGAACGAGATTCTGACCCATGACAGCCAAGCCTATCAAGCCAACATCAGCTTTCATCTATCCCGCCTTTCAGCGCTGTACCCGGGCGCTGCCGCCCTGTGCCAGAGCTTCCACGTCCGCGAGGCTCGCCATCGTCGTATCCCCGGGGTAGGTCGTTACGAGCGCGCCGTGTGCCCACCCGAGCCGGAGCGACTCTTCCGGCGATCTTCCCGACATCAGCCCGTAGAAGAGCCCCGCCGCGAACCCGTCCCCGCCGCCGATCCTGTCGTACACGTCCAGCTCCATGGTCGGAGCTACCCACGACTGGCCGTTTATCCAGAGTACGGCGCTCCACGAATGCCTGTTGGTAGACCGAACCTCCCTCAGTGTCGTAGCCACGACGGAGATATTCGGGAAGCGTGCTGTCACCTGTCCCATGATGGCAAGGAACCTGGCGGGGTCGAGCTTCGACACGCTGCTTGTTTCGAGCCCGGCCAGGCCAAGACCAAGTTGCAAATCTTCTTCGTTGCCAACGAGCACGTCGACATTTTCGACGATGCGCGACAGTACCTCAGGCGCGTTTACATGCCCGGAAGCCTTCCATAATTTAGCTCGGTAGTTCAAGTCGAACGAGACGACTACTCCGGCCGCCCTTGCCGCCTTCATGCCTTCGATGACGAGCTCAGGCGCGGCCTGCGACAGCGCCGAGAAGATACCACCCGAATGGAACCATCGTGTGCCACCGGCGAACACAGCGTTCCAGTCAAAGCTGCCTGGTGCGAGCAGGGCGGCGGCTTCGTTGGCTCTGTTGTAGAACACCACCGGTGGGCGCGGCCCCTGACCGCGGTCGCTCCACACCGTGGCCATGTTCGGTCCGCGTACTCCATCGTGGCTAAAGCGCGCGTAGATACCCTCGACCCCCACCGCCCGTACTTCCCGCTCCACCTTGTGCCCTATGGGGTAATCAACGATGGCGCTGGTTACAGCCGTTTTCATGCCAAAGCAGCGAGCCAGATTGGCCGCGACGTTGTACTCACCCCCCGATACGTGCAGCGAGTACGTGTCGGCCACTGAAAATGGCACAATACCGGGATCCATCCTGGTTACCAGCGCGCCCAGGGTCACAAAATCTCGCGCGCCATCGCGTTTGGGTGGGATTACAAGGTTCCGCATACGTCGATTCTCCTCGAACTGGGCGCGGCAGACGCCCGAAAGTTTACGTCCACCTTACAGGCGGCGTCCGGCTATGGCATTTCTCATGTCCTGCAGGTGCCGATTTCCCGCGTCCCCCAGTCTTTCCATGATGAGTACGTACAGGCTGTCCATGATTGCCAGCTGGGCTATGCGGGCGGACCAGGCTTCGGACACGTACGGAACAGACGGCGTCCTCGATACGAGCACCACGTCAGCCTTGCGGGCAAGAGGGCTTCTGGCGTGGCTCGTTACAACCACAACGGTGACGCGATCTCGTCGAACCGTTTCCAGAATCGACAGCGCGTCGACGTTGGCTCCCGTGTGGGAAAACAGTATAGCGAGGGAGCCAGGCTTGGCCTGTGACGCTACCATCAGCTGCAGGTGAAAATCAGACGGCGCTTGGCACGGCACACCAGTCCTTACAAACTTATGCAGCGCGTCCTGGGCTACCGTGTTTGACCCGCCAAGCCCGAACAACAGGATGCACGGAGCTTCGACAGCCGTGCGAGCCACCGTGTCCAGGGCTGCCTGGTCAAGAGACGCCAGCGTTGCTTCGAGAGCAGCTATGCTCGTCTTGAATACCGTCGTGACGGCGGATTGCTCGTCAAAAGCCGCTTCAGGAGCTTCGTACCAGGTGTCCCGCGGTGCGAGCACTTCGGTAGCCAGGGCTATGCGGAACTGCTGGTACCCGCCAAACCCCAGCTTGCGCACAAAGCGGAACAGCGTAGATTCGGAGACGCCGATGTGTTCAGCCAGCTCCTCGATGCTCGGGTTTACCGCGTCCCCGGGATGGGCGAGGATGTACTCCGCGACCCGCCGCTCCTTGGCAGAGCTGGTACCCAGGGCAGTACGAATAGCATCGAGGCATCCCGAATCTGATGTGCGCGCAACCATACGCCCATGGTAGTACGAAAGAAATATTTTTTCAAGAAAGAAATTTTTATTATTTCCTGTCCATCGATTCCTGTCGTTGTTTCGCAGCGTTCGGTGCGATATCGTATTGACCATGCGGCGGTACAGGTATCATCCGGTACGGCTTTGGCAGGAGGCTTCATGAAAACAGGCATACCGCTCGTCATCGCGTTGTGTGGTTTCCTGCTCATCGTTCCACCAGGGTCAGAAGCCCAGGAGACGCGCCATGTATACGAGGTGCGAGCCGCCGGGGAACCCTCGGCGCTGGCGTACACAGCGGGAATGCGCGTAGCCGCGGAAGCCGCCCGCCTGTTTGTGCCGGTGCGTTTCAGCAAAAAAGGAGACAGGGTCGAGTTCCAGTTGACCGGAGCAATCGAGTTTTCGGGCTTGGCATCGGTGGAAGTAGCCAGGTGGGAAGGATCGGTGGTGCTTCGCCATGAGTTCCTGGTGGGTTCACCACAACGACTCCCCAAAGCCGACAAGCGCTTTACGGTGCGCTTCAGCCTTGCCGAGCTCAAAGAACACGGCGGCTCCTACGCCGCTTCGCCACTGTTGTACGCTGTCTTCAAGGCCATCAGGGCAAGCCCGTACGCCCGGGGAAGCGCCTGGATACTCAGCGAACGCTTTACTGGTACAGGCTTCGTTGTCATCGTCGGCTTGAGCGCAAGCTGAAGCAGCCGGACGCGTATCATCTCCTGGTGCCGATCTATCGTGATTTTGGTATATTGTACAGAGCTTGACCCGGAAGCGTAGCGCCATCGGGTCGCATCACATTCCGGAGGTAGTGCATGTACGAGGTTTCCTGCGGCTGGCAAGGAGATATGGCTTTCAAGGCAGAGGTGGGTGGCCACGAGATTATGCTGGATGCCGACGAGGCGGTTGGTGGTCACGACCAGGGACCAACACCAAAACCCCTCACACTGGTCTCGCTGGCGGGTTGTACGGGTATGGACGTTATTTCCATACTCAGGAAGATGCGTGAGCCCGTATCGTGGTTCAACGTGCGGGTGCAGAGCGATCTTACGGGTGAACACCCCAAGACGTATACAAATATCAAGATTATTTACGAGTTCAAAGCCGCTGATGGGCTCAAGGATGAAAACGTCAGAAAGGCCATACTGCTATCGCAGGATAGGTACTGCGGTGTAAGCGCGATGATTAAAAAGGCTACACCCATCGATTTTGAAGTAGTGTACTTGTAACTGCAAAAAACCAACCGCTGCCATGCGGTAGCGGTCGGTATCGTTGCCTTCTAGACGGCTCCCAGCCTGGTCTCGTCGTACGGTACTCCGCTGAGCGTTTCGCAGACACTTCGCGTTTGCTCGTCTACCGCGGATCTGTCTCCACCAGCGCGGAGGCGTTCCAGCTCGGAGAGCAGAACACGGTGGTTGGCTGGATCAAGGCGCAGTCGTGTGGATACGGCGACGCCCAGGGCCAGCAATAGTATCGGCAACAGCGCGAACAGCGCGCGTATTTTTCCCGCGGTGCCTGTGGGCTGTGCTACAGCGACGGTAGCGCGCGTCGCGCCAGAGCCCTTGTAACCAGCGGCGTCGAGAGCGCGGCGCACAGCGCGGGCGTCTTCGTCGTCTAGTGCCGAATCAAGCGCGAGCAGCCCATCTCCACCGTCGACGTAGGCGCGCTCGAGCGCGGCGCGGTCTGCGGGCGTTGCGCTCGACGCGCGGGGGACGATGACGGTGGCCAGCTCTACTGGTTCCAGCCGGGCTGGTACGGGTCCCAGATACCCGATGGCGGCCAGAACAGCCCCGAGGAGCGGCAGTACGAGCGCGCCCTGGATGAGCTTGCGGATAAGTGTCATAGCGCCGGTATAGGTTCCCGCCCGTTTCTGTCCGGTCAGCAACTCGTCAACATCGACGACAAAAGGCAACAACTGGAAGGGCACGAGGACAGCGGCTGATTGCCCAATGCCAGCGAGCACGCAGTTGAGCACCAACAGCACGGTCGGCGTCGTCGGTGTATGAAAGTACATGGCGGCCATGGCCACGAGCATGATGGACAGTCCGACGCGGTACGCGAAGGCGTGGCCTTTCTTGTTGGCAATCGCTATGTACACCGGCAAAGCCGCGATCTGCGGGATGAGGATAGCGGCCATCGCTACCATCAGGAAGCCTGGCTTGCCCAGATAATCCGCCAGGTAGAACTTGAGCCAACCCATGAGCACGTCCATCGTCGCGTACGCGAAGATGTACATGGCTATGTGGATGCGGAAGCTGCGGTTCCTGAAGATGGAAGCAAAGTTTCGTACGAATCCATCACGGGCTGTAGACGTGGAGGAGCTCTTGTCCGCCTCGGACTCCCAGGTGCCCAGATATACTACTATCCATGGCGCGGCGAACAACGCTCCGAATACAAGCCCCATTACGAGGTGACCCGTGCGCGGATCGTCAAACGCGTTGATGATGAGCTGGGGCATCGTGCCGGCCACGAGGGCAGCGAGCATTGAGAAAAACATGCGAAAACCCGTCAGCTTGTTGCGGTCCTTGAAGCTGAAGGCCATCTCGGCTGATAGCGCCCCGTAGGGTACGAGCACCATCGTCGTTACGGTGTAGAAAAAAATGTACGCAAAAAAATAGTACGTGAACAGCCCGAAGTCGGTGGACGCCCGTACCGGCACCCAGATGAGCACCATCGACAGGAATATGGGCACGATGCCGACGAGGAACCAGACGCGCCGTCTGCCAAAGCGACTTTTCGTTCTGTCAGAAATATAGCCCATCAACGGGTCTGACACCGCATCCCAAATCTTGCCCAAGCCGGGTATGAGACCCGCGAGGAGGGGGCTCATGCCAACGATGGCTACGAGGTAGTACATCGTAAAGGTGCTTACGAGCAGAAAAGCCCCTCCGCCGTACAGGTCACCCAGTCCGTAGGCAATGCAGTTGCCGGTCTTGATCTCTCGTGCTGTGTTGGTGTGTTCCGTCATTTTTTCCTCACTACGTATTGATTGTGTCACCTAGAATCGAAAACAGATCGCTCCACGCGGTTGCGGCCCTCCAGAACACCGGCGGCTTGCCGAGCGGGGCGTCTACAACGACGTCCCCCGCGGCGTAGCGTCTGGCCGTCCACAGGTGTACCCATTCGTCCACCGGCTCACCGGCAGGCAGGTGTACCGCGCGGCTGACGGCCCCTTCCTCGATCACGGGAGCCACGAGCAGATCACGCCCGAACAGGTACTGATCTTTAATGCTGAACGACGCCGCTTCATTCTCATAATGGAAGAATAGCGGACGCATCGCGGCGACGCCATCGCGGGTGTTTTCCGCGAGTACGGCCTGTCGGTACGGCTTTAGCGCGACGAACAGCCTGCCCAGCCGAGCCAGCGCGTCCAGCGTGTCATCGTCGGTATCGAACTGCCAGTTGTCCGCCGGACGATTGCCTTCGTGCGTCCGCATCATCGGTGTGAACGCGGCGAACTCTGCCCATCGGAGCAGCAGCTCCTTCGTACGCCTCATACCAAACAAGGTTGTGTAACCGCCTATGTCGCTGTGGTGTACGCCGTGTCCGCAGACGGACAGGGACAGAGCCGCGGTAATTACCGAGGGCAGGCCATCGTCTTCCGACCAGTCTACATTCTGGTCGCCAGCCCACATGGTGGGGCACCAGCGCTGGCTGCCCGCCGCTCCAGCGCGCATAAAATAGACTATATCGTCGGCCTTGCCCGCTTCGGCTACCGCCTCGTAGCAGAGCCGCGCCCACATCGCCGGCCACGGATTGTGCGCCAGCATCGCCGGAGTGCCGTCGTGCAGTACGGCATCGGTGGGCAGGTATTCGCCAAAATCGGCCATCCAGCCGGACAGGCCGAAGTCTAGCAGGTTGCGCCTGATGACGCCCTTGTACCACTCGAAAGCCTCGGGATTGGTAAAGTCGACTATGCCAGCGTCAAACTCGCCAAAGTCGAGCCTATAGTCGTTGCCATTGGCATCTCTGGCCAAAAATCCCCTGGCCGACGCTTCGTTCCACAGCGGCTTGTCAGCGGCGACGTAGGGGTTGGCGTACCCGAGAAATCGCACTCCCAGAGAACGCCAGCGATCTATCGCGGCCGGCAGACCGGGGTAACGATCCGGGTCCCACTCCCAGTTCCAGCGGAGTCGCTGGCCAAAACTGGTTATGTTTATGCCTTCCCAGTCCTGGGCCCTGACGCCGGCCACCGGCACTCCGCGGGCTGTAGCCCTTCGCAGCCGAGCCTCGCAGACGTCGGTACCGCCCTGCATGCCCAGGATAACGCCATCGTGCACCCACGCGGGCAACACGGGTTACCTGCCAAAATAATCTGAAACATCCGTAGCAAGTTCGAGCATCGTCGCCGCCGAGCCGACCGTGAGCGACTCCGGCAGAGCCCAGAACTCCAGCTCATGGAAGCCATCCTGGGTAAAGTCAAAAACCGCGTACGCTGGGCAGTCCGCGTGCAGCCAGTAGTGTCTGCTTGACGCGAAGGTGGGCTGCGGAAAGAAGGTCCACCAGTAGTCGCCACCAGCTTTGTCGGCGACGTCGGCTTCCCAGGTAACGCGGGTGTTTTTGTTGCGCCCCACTCCCTGCTCGCTCGTCCACAGCGGGAATCGCCTGCCGCGCAGGTTGAAGTGCGAGAACTGTTCGCCGCCACCGAATACCGATTCGCCGGGCTCGGCGGACAGTCGGAACCAGAAACGGTTTGGTACGGCAGGAGCGCTACCCGCCGGCCGGGGTCCTTCGGGCCCGCCCGCTATCAGGGGCGAGACGATGAGCGAGGGCTTTATAACGAGGCGGCCAGAGTCTTCCGACAGAGCCAGCGTCATCGACATTCCCTGAGCACTCGTCAGCGTTACGCGATACGCCTCGCCATCATCGCCGATGGAAAAATCACCAAGACCGATACGCTCTTCCAGGCGATCCTGAATGTCGAAGTTGCCGCGATACGCTACTACTGCCTCGACACCCCGCCCGACATACGCACACGGCGCGGCCCTCGTATGCTTTATAACGCAAAGGCCATTGTGTGTTACCGAGAAACCGTGCTCGTCGTATTCGAGCAAAATCATCGAAGCCCTCCTCAGTAAAAAACACCCGCCCGTCTTCCCCGGGCGGGCTCGATACGCGAAGATGCGAAGCTTAGCCTTTTACGCCACCCGCGGCGACGCCCCGTATGAGGAACCTCTGCATCGCGAGGGTAAACACGAACACCGGCGTGAGCATCACCGTGCTCGCCGCGCACATCTGCCCCCAGGTAAGCGTATCGCCGCCTATGAGGCTGGAAATGGCTACCGGAGCGGTTCGCGCCTTTACGCCCGTCAGGATGAGCGCGTACAGGAACTCGTTCCAGCTGTTTATAAATGCGAATACAGCCGCCACGACGAGCCCGGGAGCTACCAGCGGCAGGAACACGAGCCGGAACAGGGTCCAGCGCGTGCAGCCATCCACCATCGCGGCTTCCTCGTAGCTTTTATCCACCGCCGTAAAGAACGGAATCAGCATCCATATAACGTACGGCACGTTGAAGCTCGAGTGCGCCAGCGTGATGCCGGCAATAGTATCGCGCAAGCCTATGCTCCGGAACATCAGGTACAGGGCGACCACGAGAGACATCTGCGGCAGCATGCGGAATACGAGGAAGCTGTACGCGAGGGCGTTGCGCCCCCGAAACTTGAACCGTGATATGCCGTATGCCGCCATGGCACCCACGCCAACCGAGAGAGCGGTAGACAGGAGGCCGACCAGTATCGAGTTTCCCATCGCCTTCATCATCTGCTTGTTCTTGAACACCAGCATGTAGCTGTCGAGGGTAAACTGGTTGGCGGAGAATTTCTGCCCGGAGAGTATTACAATATCCCGGCGGAACCCGTTGAGGAGCGTGATGATGATGGGGTACAGCTCGACTAGAAGCAGAGCCAGTGCAAAAAACATCACGGCGGCCGATATGGTCTTGCGCCTGTTGGCCAGCGTCATCGGTTACCGCCCTGGTCTTCAAGCTTCTCAAGACTCATGTTCTTGCGAACGAGGGTAACCGCGAACGCCACTGAGATAAGCAGCAGGAATATGGCCATGGCGCTCGACATACCCACTTTCATGTAGCCAAAGGCTTGCCGGTGCGTGTACAGGCTGAACAACGTCGTTGCCATGCCCGGGCCTCCCTCAGTCATCACGTACACTTCGCTGAAGATACGCAGAGCGTCTATGATGCGCAGAAGCAGCGCGGTAAGGATGGTGGGGTACAACAGTGGCAGTATGACGCGGAACAGGCGCTTCCAGAAGCCCGCACCGTCTATTTCTGCGGCTTCCAGCACGTCTGTCGGGATTCCGGCAAGGCCTGCGTACAGGAGCATGAACACGAACGGCCACATGCGCCAGATGTCCTGGATTATAACAGCAACGTACGCGAACACGGGGTCACCCAGCCACGTAATCTCGGGAGCGCCGAGCATCAAAAGAAAGTTGTTGAGCGCTCCGTAGCGCGGCTGCAGCATGAAGCGCCAGGTCATGCCGGATACTATGGGCAAGAAGAACACCGGCAGCAGAATGAGCGCGCGTATGACTCGCCCACCCTGAAACTCGCGGTTCAGAAGCAAGGCGGCGCCAAGCCCCAGCAACAGCTCGAGGGGTATCGCTATAAAGATGAAACCAAGCTGCAGCTTGAGGCTGTTCCAGAATTCTGCATCCTGCACCAGCGCGACATAGTTGCCTCCTCCTATAAAGCGCCGCTCTCCACCGCCGGCTGACAGCGGCCAGTCAAAGAGGGATACCACAAAGGAGAACACTATGGGAAAGATGAGTACCGCAAATACAATCAGGAGCGCCGGTATCAAAAAAGGAACGGGGGACCCCTGGCCCCCCGCCCTTTTCAAGGCGACTCTCCCGGTCTGGCTAGTAGCCGGCCTTCTTGAGAATGTCATTGGTTTCCTTGACTATGGCCTTGATCGCTTCTCGCGTATCCATGGCGCCGGTAATTCCCATGACCCAGTACTTTTTAACTACGTCCTGAACCTGGCCAATCTCCTTGAAGCGTGGCCTGGAGGCCGCTACTTCCATTGAAGCGGCGAGCGCGGGCAGGTGCGGCTTGCTGGCGGTAAACGCGGGGTTGGTAAGCGACTCGGTGCGGGCTGGTATGGTGTTGAGCTGGACGAGCCTGTCTGCGACGGACTTGCTTGACCACCAGTAGACAAATTCAGCGGCCGCTTCCTGGTTCTTGGAAGCCTTCGGGATGGCTATTGCCCATGCGCCGGTAACTGCTGCCTGGCCGCGGGGGCCGGCGGGCGGTGCCGAGTAGGCGATCTTGCCGGCTACGAGCGACTTGGCGGGATCTTCGTACGCGGCGATCTGGGCTGGCCAGATGAACATCGAGAACACGCCCTTGGGATCGGCGGCGAAAGCTGCCTGGCGCTCGACGTGAGCCATGGTCTCGGCGCCCTTGGGCGAAATGGCCATCAGCTTCTTGTAGAACTCGATGCCCTCTACAGCCTTGTCCTCGTCAAGGACTACTTTGAAGGTGCCGTTTACATAATCGATGAACTTGGTGCCGTAGGATTCCCACATATACACCGCTTCTGACAGAACACCGGCGGGACCGCCGTTGAAGGGGCCAAAACCGGCGGCGATGTCGTTCTCATAGAAGAACGTACCCATCTCCAAGAGTTCCTTGAAGGTCTTCGGAACGCCGAGGTCGTAGCCGTACTTGGCTTTGAACTGCGCCTTGTACTCAGGGTTTTCGATGAGGTCCTTGCGGGTCATCCAGACGTACAGGTTGCCGTTGATCGGCACGCCGAGCTGCACGCCGTTCCAGGTGCCGATGCTGTACATCTTGGGGGTGACGGAATCGGGGTCGGTCTTGGGGTAGACGGTGCCCTTGCTCCACTGGTCAAACGGCAACAGCAACGACGCAAAAACGGGTACGTTGCCTTCGTCGATGCCAACGACGTCGTAGTCTGTGCTGGTTTCGGTAACCGAGACGGCCGTCTTGGTAAGCACCTGCGGCGGCTGGAGCATTTCGATATTCACCGTGATGTTCGTTGCCGCGGTAAACTCGGGCAGCATGTCGATAAGCGCCTTGGGATACGGGTCGTCCCACAGCAGCACATTGATGGTCCGCGCCGGAATGGCGGCAGGCGCGTCACCGTCCTTGCCTCCCATGGCGAATGCCGTGATGGCGGTAAGCGCCATCAGTACGATGACGAGCAGCGTGATCTTTGACTTCATCGTGTCCTTCCTTCCCAACATCAACTGATTGCGGAAACCCTACGGCATTCCGCCTACCCTCAAGCGCACCC
>JAFGUM010000072.1 GCA_016938515.1 Spirochaetales bacterium
CCTCTCTATCCTGCCGATCGACACGACGTCCCGACGCACCGAACGGAGAATGCGCCGCTGTTTGAATACAAGATCTGCAAGCTTCTGCAGCGGCTGCTGCGCCTCTGCTGTATATACCGACAGCAGCACGCCTCGAGCGGCAGCCGTGGCATCAACGCCGAGTATAGTACAGAACGCATAGGAAAGCTCCGCAATCCGCTGGTACCGATGGTATAAGCTCTCGTTCTGTTCCGAGGCTTTGCGCCACGCGACATAGGCGGCGTTTTCTGTAATGTCCTTGTACACTTCGAGAGAGAAACCGAACGTATCAAACCTGTCTCCGCTGAATAGCCGCTCCACAACGCGTTTATCGAGGTCAACGTAAGCCGGATCTGAGAACAGCGCGGCGAGACGTTTCTTTTCGTTCATGATGCGTGGGCGGTTGAACTGCAAATCGTGCATCTCCTGTACCGGTAGATGAAACGCTTCACACACTACATCAATTCGCTTTGACATGAACAAGAACAGCAGTGCCGATATGGTGTAGTCTACGGCGAGCACCACCGCTACGAGCGCAGCAAGGCCGAGCATAACAGTTCGCGGCATGGATTCTATAAGAGCGATGGCAACGGGTTGCGCTACGAGCACGAGCAGCAGTACGAGTACGAACCAGAACGCGGAATATTTGAGGCTGATGCGCCCGTGCAGGTTCATGAATTCATCCGAATAGTCCCAGATGCGCAGGCCCAGTATCTTCTCGAGCGTTATATGGGCCGCATACTCGACTACAGTGGCCAGCAGCGCGTACAGAAGAGCTTGCACCCAGAACGGCAGCGGCGCGAACAATATAGTAAAGGGATAGATGATGAGAACGCCAGCGGCGTAGGCCGGGCAGATAGGACCCTGCAGAAAGCCACTATTTATGAGCCCACGCCCGGCTGTCGCGAGATAGAGCATCTCTACGAACCATCCGATAACACCAAAGAGGTAAAAATAGACAAGAAACCCCGCGACGGCATCCAGACCGGTCAGCGTAAAGCGCGTTGTTTCCAGTATGGCTGGCATCGTTTCTCCAGGGTGGTCAGATTTGCGATTGCGATTTAAAAAACCGCGCTCGCATGGCCAAACAACGCTACTGAGCGCTTTTCTTTTCTATTTTGGCCCAGGTATCGCGTAGCGACACAGAACGGTTGAACACTGGCGCACCTGGTCTTGAATCCTGGTCGCAGCAGAAATACCCAAGACGTTCGAACTGGTACGAGTCACCAGAAGAAGCGGATGCAAGGCTCGGTTCGGCATAGGCGTTCGTAATAAACTCAGCAGACGCCTTGTTTATCGTCTCTACCCAGTCAACACCCGACGGTACGTCCATCGGCCGTTCAGCGGCGAACAGAGAATCGAAGAGGCGCGCCTCCAGGGACACCGCGTGGGCTGCTGAAACCCAGTGAATAGTTCCCTTGACCTTGCGGTTGTCAGGGGCGTTGCCACCTCTGGTTTTCTCGTCATAGACGCAGCGAACGGCCGTTATTTCTCCCGTTACGGGGTCTTTGTCAAATCCCGTACAGGTAACTATGTAACCGTATCGCAGGCGTACAGAATTTCCAGGAAACAGCCTGAAATACTTGGGCGGCGGCACTTCGGCAAAATCGTCCCGCTCTATCCATAGCTCGCCGGAGAACGGCAAGAGACGTGTTCCCGCCTCTGGATCTTCCGGGTTGTTAATCGCCTCAAGCTCCTCTGTGACGCCAGCGGGCCAGTTTTCCAGTATGAGTTTGAGCGGATGAAGCACGGCCATAACGCGCCGCGCTTTCTTGTTGAGATCCTCTCGCAGACAGTGTTCCAGCAGCTGTATGTCAACGAGGCTGTCCGTTTTGGCGATGCCTATTCGTTTGAGGAAATCCTGAATCGCGGCGGGCGTGTACCCGCGTCGACGCATGCCGGCAATGGTGGGCATGCGGGGATCATCCCAACCCGAAACGAGGCCTTCCTGCACGAGTCTCAGCAACCACCGCTTGCTGAGCACGGTATGGCTTATGTTAAGCCGGGCAAACTCTATCTGCCTCGAAGGAAACACCTCGGCTTCACGGATAAACCAGTCGTACAGCGGTCGGTGAATCTCGTACTCGAGCGAACACAGGGAGTGTGTTACCCCTTCTATGGCGTCTGACAACGGGTGCTGAAAATCGTACATTGGATAGATGCACCAGGCATCACCCGTTCTGTAGTGCTTCTCTCGGCGGATTCTGTACATGACAGGATCCCGCATCACGAGGTTGGGATGAGCCATGTCTATCTTGGCGCGCAGGGTCTTGCTGCCATCGGGAAACTCGCCCGCCCGCATGCGCGCGAACAGATCCAGGTTTTCATCAATCGGCCTATCCCTGTACGGGCTGTTGCGCCCTGGGGGGGTCAACGTGATATTGGATTTATCAGGCACTGCTGTGCCTCGGTACTCGCGTATCTCCTGGTCAGAAAGGTCGTCGACGTACGCGACGCCCTTTTTAATAAGACGGACAGCCAGTTCATACAGCTGCTCATAGTAGTCGGAAGCGAACAGAACGCGATCCTTGACGTCTATGCCAAGCCAGGCGGTATCTCGCTGTATGGCCTCGACGTATGACATGTCTTCCTTTTCGGGATTGGTGTCGTCGAAGCGCAGGTTGCACGTACCCCCAAAGTCCATCGCGACGAAATAATCGATGCTGAAAGCCTTTGCGTGGCCAATGTGCATCCAGCCGTTTGGTTCAGGAGGGCAACGGGTGCGCACGTAGTCGTAGCGCCCCGTTCGCAGGTCCTCTGCGACGGCTTCGCGTATAAAATCGACACCGGGGGTGCCAGCCGCAGTTTCCCCATCCTTCTTGTCCGAATCACTCATGAGTACTCCTTGTACCGCGCTTCAGGGGTGCGGCTCGGAGAGTATGCCCCGCGCATTTACAGGCAGTCAAGGATGAGCAGCGGCGAGATGTGCAAGCGCTGCGTCAGCCCTCTTGATGGCCACATCTGTACCCAGGACGACTATGCTCTGAAACAGCGGAGGGCTTACCTTGGTGCCTGTTACCGCCACGCGTAGCGGCATCAGCAGGTCTCCTAGCTTGAAACCAAGCTCCGCAGCCCGCTCTCGGTACGCCGCTTCAGTAGCGTCATGGTCTGCAACGTCAACAGTGGACAGCATATCCCTGGCGGCGCTGAGCGCTGCGATAGTGCGATCCAGATCCAGTTTTTTGGGTATGAATTCAAGTGCGGCGGGCAATTCTGGCTCCCTGAAGAGGAAGCGCAGCGCGTCTGGTGCGTCAGACAGGTACTTGAGACGTTCTTTGACTAGCGGCGTGGCGGCCAGCAGCCTTGCGGCTTCCTCCTCCGTTGCCGTAGACGACACTAGCCCAGCCTCAACCATGAAGGGGGTAATCCTCTCTACCAACTCCTTGTCATCGAGCATACGCAGGTACTGCCCGTTGAACCACTCAAGCTTGACGTAGTCGAATACCGCGGGCGCTTTGTTGATGTGTTCCATCTTGAATAGTCTTGCCAGCTCATCAAGGGTGAACAGGTCACGACCGTCTTCGTACGAACAACCGAGCATGGCCACGTAATTTATGAGCGCGGCTTCGAGGTAACCCTTCCTGCGAAACTCATCGACAGCCGTAGCGCCGTGCCTCTTGCTTAGCTTGTGGCCATCTTCACCCAGCACCATCGGCAAGTGGCACAGCTGTGGAGGCTCCCAGCCAAAAGCTTCGTACATGATAAGGTGAAGTGGCGCCGACGGGATCCATTCCTGCGCCCGCATCACGTGCGTTATGCCCATCAGGTGGTCGTCTACGACGTTGGCGAGGTGGTACGTCGGAAATCCGTCGCTCTTGAGGAGTACCGGGTCAGGGTTGACGTCTGCATTTTTCCACTCAATGCGACCGAGCAGGAGGTCGTTCAAGACTGTAACGCCTTCAAGGGGAATCTTGAGCCGGATGACGTGGGGCTCGCCGGCTTCTACGCGGCGCCTGGCATCGACCGGATCGATGTTCCGGCACGTTCTCGGGTATCCAAAACCGGCGGATGACTGGTCGTCGCCGTCATCTTCCACGGGTTCGTCTTTTTTTGCCGAACCGTCAGCGCAGAAACAGTAATATGCCTTGCCCATGTCAACGAGTTTTTCCGCGTGCTCCCTGTACAGGGCGAAGCGCTCTGACTGTACGTATGGCCCGTACTGGCCGCCCACGTCAGGGCCTTCGTCCCAGTAGAAACCCAGCCACCTGAACGTATCGTACAGGTTGCGCACGTACTCGTCGGAAGATCGCGTACGGTCGGTATCCTCGAGTCGCAGGATAAAGGTGCCTCCTACTGATCTGGCGAACAGGTAGTTGAACAGCGCGGTGCGCACGCTTCCTATGTGTTGCAAACCCGTTGGGGAGGGTGCGTAACGTACTCTGGCCTTCATCATGTGCTCCTCGGACGACTTGTTTCCAGAAAAAGAGTATATCGACCCGTGCCGAGCGTGTTCAAGCCGCGGCGTGGCTCAACTACAGCTGATACCGTACTATGGAGCTGGCGCGTATATTCCGATACTATAGGAGATATGAAAGCGAACACCCGCGCCATAACGGCCTTTATTCTCGCCTTGGCAATCGTTGCGCCCCTATGCGCACAGGACGTCGATGGCGAGGTCTTTGCCCCCTACCCTTCGAGGATCCGCGTTGGCGTTCGCGGCGACGAAGTGGTAATCACCTGGGAAGACAGCGTTGACGTTACCGCCGGGTACGCCGTGTACCGGCACTCCGCTTTCCCTGACACCGGCAATTTCCCAGATGCCTTGCTCATCGGCTACGCCGACAGCGGCGATGCAGGGCTGGTGTACAAGCCCGGCGATCAAAAGCCGTACTACTATTTCGTGCTCGGGCGCATTCCAGAAGACAAAGCTGTCGATGGCGAAGCCGAGTACAGGCTCTTCATACCACTGCGAAACGTAGTCATAGACGCGATAGCCGTGGCTCCCGAACCGGTAGCACCCGCAAGCACGCCTTCTGCAAGCCCCGCGAAGGTAACGCCGCGGCTGTCTGGCATACTGGCCAGAGCCGCAGGCGACGCGATAGTCGTATCGATAGACGCATCGGACGATATGGGCAGGCTAATCGTTTATCGCGGCACTTCTCCCCTCCGTTCGCCCTCGTCACTGCTGGACGCGGCGCTCGCCGCGATACTGGAACCAGGCTCTGGGCCTTACAAGGATTACCCGGTGCCAGGCGTTGACTACTACTATGCCATCATTCCAGAACAAGACCTGGTCAGCGGCAGCGTAAACCTTGAGGCAGGCGTCAACGCTACCGTTTCTCCGGTTCTTATACGAGCCGGCAGCTATCGCGTCGGATTGCCCTCGGCTTCGGCGACGTCCCGTAGCATGCCGTTGCCGTATCTCGTGCTTACCCGTGGTTTCGAAGACGCCAAGCCCGTTGGCGTCGACGATCCTACGCCGCGCGCTCGCGCGCTATCAGCCGAAACAGAGAAGGCCATAGCGCTATTGGCCTCTACGCACGCGTCCGCGACAAAAGCGCCCAAGCCCCCCATTACGCTTTTTCCTGAAGACCTGCAGTCCACCGGCGGCGGCGAAGAATACGCGCTGCGTACCATAGTGGCCGGCCCCTTGTCCAAAGGGAACTACGCGGAAGCCGCCAGGGAGTTTACGCTGTACCTGTCTCTACCACGGTCCGCAGCCAACTCAGAACGCGCACGCTTCTACCGCGGCCAGGCCCAGGCTATGAGCGGCGCGTACCGCGAGGCTTTCTTCGACATGCTCCAGACTCAGGATTCGTACTACATCGAGTCCTCAGCATGGATAGACTACATTCTCTCGGTATTGCGACGCGACCAGTAGTCTATCGCGTCCAGCCGAAGAGATACTCGATGCGGTGACTGTACGGCGATTCTGGCTTGACTATGCATGACGGGAAATCAGGCCTGTTGGGACTATCAGGATAGTATTCGGCTTCAAGGCAGAATCCCGAATGAACGTCGTATATCGAACCGCGCTTGCCGCGTACGTCGCGGACAAAGTTTCCGGAATAGAACTGCACACCGGGCATGTCGGTGTAGGCTTCGAGGGTTCGCCCGCTTTCGGGTTCTATAACACTGGCCACCCGCAGTAGATCCGAACCGTTCCAACCATCAACGACAAAGCAGTGGTCGTAACCACCAGCGGCTACAATATCCTTGCCAATTGGCTTGCGCTTTCTGAAGTCGAAGGCTGTTCCTTCCACCGATGCCGGCTCGCCAGGCACGGGTATGAGGGTTTCATCAACACGAAGGTAGCGCGAGGCGCACAGTTCTAGCTCGTGCCCCAGTATGGTGCCATCTCCTTCGCCGCGCAGGTTAAAATACGCGTGATTGGTCAAATTTACCGGCGTAGCGGCATCGGAGCGCGCTTCATAGCGTATCGCCAGAGTTCCGTTGGCCCGGAGCGCGAATACCGCCACGACGTCGAGCCTGCCCGGATAGCCCTGGTCACCATCGAGGCTCGTGAGCTCCATCCTCACTACCGGCTCTCCGTCCTCGGCTGCCACCTCCGCTTTCCAGAGGCGGCGATCAAAGCCCTTGAGCCCGCCGTGGAGATGACTGACGCCGTTGTTTGCCGCCAGACGGTATTCGGTGCCGTCCAGCTCAAAGCGCGCGCCTCCTATCCTGTTGGCGAAGCGGCCGACGCTCGCCCCCATGTACGGATGCCGAGCCGCCAAACCGGCCAGCGTAGACGACC
>JAFGUM010000501.1 GCA_016938515.1 Spirochaetales bacterium
CAAGACCTGGTACGACGACATGCTCCGAGCCTGGGCGGCCGCCGACCCGGTGAGCGACAAGGAACGGGTCCGCAATAACGCCGTACAGGCCCACCAGGACAACCGCAATCCCTTTATAGACTACCCTGAGTTGCTGGACCTTCTAGACCTGGAGAACTGAAGAGGCCCCCGGTCAGTCAGCCAGGCCCGCCAAAACGACAAACGCCGCGCCGCTCCCGTGGTCCAGGATCACGGGCAGGTCGGGCGGCACGATCATACCTGGAAGCAAAAGCGCCGCGGACAGGCCCTTGAGCAGAGCCAGCTCCCTACGCTCCCTCTGCTTAAGCGGCTCCTCGAACCACGCACAGGCCGCGCGCGCCGCCTGAAAATCGAACCAGTTGTCCTCGTCCACGCGCAGGAGATGGAGCGCACAGGCGTGCGCCGCCAGGAAGCCCGAACGGTAGCGGTCCACGTGCGCGCGCGATATGCCTTCCAGTAAAGCGTCCGGCCAAACGCCCTCAAATCCGCGCGCCAGAGCGGCACGGAGCGCGCCGTCGTCCCGGGAGAGGAGCTCGAGCGGCTCATCCGGCTTCCAGCCGCGCATATCCAGAGTCCAGTTATCGCGGAGTATGGTTCGGAGGGCTGATACCAAGTCCTGTGGCGCTACGACGTCCATGAGAGGACTGTAGCACGGGGGATGGAAGGAAAAAAAGGGCCGCCCCGGATGGGGCGGCCCTCATTCACTCTACATCAAGTCTATCAAGGCTCGTACTGAAGTAACATGAGATCGTCAAAGTAGAAAGACCCACCGCTTCTGGCTGTCATGACAAGTCGCAACTTCTTCATGCCCAGCTGGTTGATCGTATACGAATAATTGGTATTCGTGCTCACGACCGTTCCCGTATTCGTACCATTTGCTGACCAAGTGGTAAGGTCCGTCCATACGGAACCATCATCGCTGATCTGCAGGGTGATGGTGAAGTTGGATGAGGTGCCTGAGGCCCTGCCGGTGAAGCTGAACACACCCGGATCGGCTTTGAACGGTGTGGTAAGTGAATCGCTAATGGCATTATAGCCCATTCCATAGGTCCCACTTACCTTGGCAGTCGTATTGATATAGACGGACACCGCAGACCAGGTCTCACCATCCATTGTGAAATCTCCCCCGGTTATGCTTATCGGGTCTTCTATATCTGCGGTCTCGAAGCCGGTATGTATCAGGACGGTTCCGGGAGTGATCATTATCGATATGGACTGGGAGGCGGGGTTGGCCGAACCCGTCGTGGATATGGTGACGCTGTAAGTATCGGCTATCGTTCCAGCTGGAATGATATGGCTTAGGGAATAGATGCCGTCGCCCGCTATCGCGTCTCCATTCGTGCCGTCATCCACTAGGGCGTCAGCGGCTGTGCCGCCGAGGGCAGACAGGTCCGCACTTACCGTAGTAGGTGCTGACGCGCCGCCGTAGAGTACTACTTCCGCAGTCAACACGATGGTAGCTGACATGCTAGCGGTAACCTTGGCGACCCCTGGTGTCGAAGTCGCATTGCGTAGGACGAGTATGGGCGGTTGATACGTCTCCCAGTCGCTGGCCTGATTGCCGTCTTTGCTGGGATCTTTGAGCCTAAGGACATAATTAGTGGAATCGGGGAGTGACGCGGCGGCAGCAAGGTCGCCGGGCAGCCACTGCGTGTCCGCCACGGCTTCAGCCAAGCGGGTGGGAGCATCGGGGGAGGTGGCAGTAGGGTACCAAGTGGTTGTGGTCTGTAGCCAGTATCCACTGGTGTTGTACTGCGAGGTATATGAGAGGTGGTCGGCCACCGTTCCGTCAGCCAGCTCGATCCACACCGTGCCATAGGAACTCAGTATTGTACTCATGGCCGACTTGAAGACCCATAGACCGTCGGCCGGCCTCGCGTCGCCGATGGCGTTTACGGAGCCAGAGTAGCTACTCTCTATGATCCTTACGGTATCCCCGTCTGCAAAGTTGGTGAACAGGTCTGTGTCGCTCATCACGAGGTTCACTGTCTTGTTGTTGGCGGTATATATCTTCCAGCCTGCGCCAAGAGCGGCCTTATTCGGGATCTTAATGTCGAACCAGGTCTCGCCCGCCAGGGCGTATGTGCTACTAAACGATGGGCAGGCCTGGGTGATGATGGCAAAAACCGGATTCGGGGTCACCGTGACCGTATATTCCTTCGCCGTGGTTCCGTCCTCGGCGGTCACGGTGTAGGTGACGGGAGCGCTGAAGTCGTTGGCTGTAACACCGGATTCCTGGGGAATCATGGGCATGCTGCCGACCGTAACGGTGGACCAAGCGGGCGACGTGAAGCTTGCCACCAGGCTCGTTACGACCGTACCGCTCGGAACCGAAACGGCTACCGTGCCTGGGGTTACGGAATCGTCGATGGTGCCTTCGTACGTAATGCCGTCGACCTCGATGCTGAACGAGTCCAGGGTGGCAGCGGTGCCGACCGGATCCGCGATAACCGTGACGTTGTAGAGCTCGGTGACGCCGGCCTGGCCATTCAGGGTGAACTCAAGCGGCGTGGTCTCGGAATTGGCAAAGTCGTAGGTGCTGGTGGCGTCGTCATGGGCTATGCCGCCCACGGTTACGCTAAGACCGTTGTGCTCGATGTCCGCCTTGAGCGCGCCGATCTCGGAAGCGGCGTGACCGGGTATATGGGCGACCACGGTGCGCGGGGTGGTCGTGTCGGTAATGACCACGCTGGCCTCGCCGGCCGTAAGGAGGCTGACGCCAAGGAAATCCACGCTGGTGAAGCCCATTTCAGTGCTCTCGACCTGGACGTCGAAGGTGGCCGTGCTGCCGTCCTCAGCCGTGATCACGTAGGTGACGTCAGCTGAAAAATCATTGGCCGTCACGCCTGAGGTCTGGGGAACTCCGCCGACCGACAGCGACGCGCCTGCGGACAACTCGAAAGTAGCCACCAAGGCCGACAGGTTGGTGCCGGCCGGAAGGGGTCCCACGTACCAGTAAGACCCGATTGGTACGTAGCCGGCGGGGAAATCCTGGGACAGCGCGTCGTTGGGCGTGTCCAGGAACGCGAAGGACATAACTTCCTTCTCTGACGATTTTGTGGCGCCCGGCCCGACGGGAGCCGGACAACCGACCAGGGCAATGAGCGCGAGCGCGGCCACGCCGATGGCAATGAAACGTTTCATCTAGGTTCCTCCTAGCAAAAATACTCCCCCGACGGGGGCGCTATCACAGATCCAGTTCCAAGAGAACCGGGAAGTGATCGGAAATAAGGTTCATGTCCTCGCTTAGGTCCTCTTTTTTCACGTCTATGGAGCCGACGCGATAGTAGTCCATGAGTGCCGGGGACAGCACGATGTGGTCAAGCACGCTATAATACGGAGATTGGGCATAAGTCCAATCGGACGCGGATAGGTGTTCCTCGTTAACTGCGCAGAAATCGTTGGCTGCGTCCGCGTCATCAGTAACGCGCAGGTAGTCCAGGGTCGGGTAATCAAAGCCATAGGTCAGGGCGGCGCTGACCATACGGTCAGATTCCGACATGGTATTCATGTCTCCGGCGATCACCACGAGGCCTGTTGTCAGGTCGATACCCGAGGAAAGCCTGAGGTACTCGGAAAGTTCCTTAGATTGTTCCAGACGATTGGTGATGTCGGTCGTCTGCGTGCCCGAGTCCATATGCAAACCTATGACCGTGATATCCTTATAATCAGTGCCGTTGGATACCCGGATTACCGCTTTCAGCGCTTTTCTCGGGTTAGCGCTCAATATGCCAGAGTAGGATTGAATCGGGTAACGCGATATGACCGCAATATCGTCCTCATAGCCCACTTCATGATAGGCTGTATACGCCATAGGATAACCTATGTCGGAAAGAGCCGCGGCCAGACGGGGCAGGTCATCGCTCCCCTCGGTCTCGTTCAGGACCACGATATCCGCGCTCGCGTTTTTTAGCATGGTTGCTATCTCGTCGTGGCGCTCGGCTCCATTGCTGAGGAAATCGTGGGCGTTGTAGCTCATCACCGTAACGCCGCTCAGGCCCAAGGGTCCCGTGGCAGGCGGAGGGGTAGCTTTGAATAGGAGAACCCGGTGGTCGAGCTGGGAGCCGTCCTCGGCTATAACTGTGTAGGTAAGGCCATTGGTAAAATCGTTGGCCGTAAGCCCGGACAGCTGGGCCTGGGATGCGACCATGACCCTGGCGCCCTCAGACGCCTGAAAGCTCATCACCAGAGAGTCGATATCCGCATCCCAGGGCAGTTGGCCTGAATTTCGCCAGGAATAGCCGTTCCAGTAGAAGGAATAATCCGACTGCAGGGATGCATTGTCTGTCTTGAGCAACACCAGCTGCTTGAAGGTCTTTGCGCTGGACAGGGCCGGCGGCAAGGTTGGCTGGACGCAGGACCAAGCCGACAGGGCCAGGAGGATGGCGGCCGCCACGGCCGCCATTACAGCGCGGTTTTTTACCTGGCTCCTCTTCATGGAAGGATCTGCTCCTCCTGGCTCAGGCACATCTTGTATTTGCTGTAGCTCACCTGGATGGGACCGTAGAAGGAGCCAGAGTCACCGGTTTCCAGGAGGCTGGCTATGGCCGGCAAACCTTGGAACCTGAGGCCCGCATCAACGGAGAAGGCTCCTTCATCGTAATCGGCCATGCCTTGCTCTATGACGCCGGTATAACGGAACACTCTACCGAGCGCCGACAAGTTGTTGTACGCGTCGGTCTCGTAATAGATGTCGTAGGTCTGGGCGTCCACGCGGCTGATCTTTCCGTGTTCGTAGATTATGGGCATGGTGTAATTCCTGATGCCCTTTATGGCTTCCACCCTGACGCGCGAGCCTATGGGCGCGTCCACGCCCACGTCCGTCCATATCATGATGCCGCCTGAGGAATCCTGGATGAAAAAGCACTCATCAGCATCGCTGGAGTACTTGTAGTACACGTTCTTGGCGGTTACCACGCCCTCTATGACGGTCATGGGGAACGACGCTTCAGGATACTTGATGCTGGCGCTCAAGAGCGCGCCTATGCCGCCGTTGAAGGAATACGGGGTGGTGGTGTACTCCATGGGGTCGCTGATGATGGCTTGGACCGTGTAGGACTGGTACGTGCTGCCCACCGTGGGATACACCCAGATTTCCGTGGCCGTCCTCAAGTCCAGGGCTGTCTCGCCCGACACTATGGTCTCGCCTTGGGCCCACGCCCCCAATCCTTCCACGCCTACGGACACGATCACGGACGACAGGTCGGTGCCTTGCGGGGCGGCTATGCTCACGGTCTTGGCCGCTTCGTCTATGATGCCGTAGCTGGGCTCGGCCAGGCGCTCAAAGGCGAAGAAGGTCAGGACTTTGCGGTCGGTTGGGAGAGCCGGCGTCTGGGCGCCGGCGTTTGCCGCGTCGGAGCTGTTGTTGGCCAGGCCGTAGGTGATCCAGTCCAGGTGATTCCAGGTGGCCGTTGGATTAGTGCCACTTTTGCGGAGCATGCGCTTTTCCCTACCCCAGTAGTAGTCCGCTCCGGTGCCGCCGTTGGGCCCCAGCACATCCAGGATCACGCCGTTACGCGTGAGCTGGTAGCCGTCGTCCCCGTTAAAGTCGATGATGCCGTTGAAGCCTATGTCGGAATACAGAAGGTCGGGTGCTAGTACAGTGGAGCTCAAGAGAAAGCGGGACGCCTTGATCATGTCGGCGTACAGCACCAGCGACGCACCCGCCGCCAGCTGACCCCTCAAGGCCACGTCTTGGTCCAGGGACGGCACGCGCTGTCCGTTCAGCCTGGCCACCTTGACCAGCCTGTACTGCGCCAGGTCCACGATAGCCGCCGACTTGTTGGTGATCTCTATCC
>JAFGUM010000502.1 GCA_016938515.1 Spirochaetales bacterium
TCCTGGACGCGCAAGCGTCCTGTCGTATCAAAAACAGCTACGCGGACTCTTCCGCAAGTCTGTACGTAGAATATACAGCACAGAAAGCCACACGTCAATAAAATATTGAAATAAATCGACGAAAATCGCATACAAATATAGCGAAAAACGATTGATGATGTGAATTTGATACAAAATTACTTTGTGGGCACGATAAAAATGCTTCTGGGCTCGATTGAACGACGCTGGAGACGAAATAATTTTGAGTAGTGGCTCGACAAAATTGACGAGTTCGACAATTCTGGCAGACGACGGGTTACGAATTATCGAGGATGTAGCGTTCCAGGTCGGGCCAGTGGTAGAAGACGAAGTCCGCGGCGGTCTGGATGTGCCGCTTCCTCGATATGAGGGCTGAGCGCATGCCCGCGGCTTTGGAGCCTGCTACGTCGTAGCTTTCGGAATTGCCGACGTACAGGATTTCTTCGTTGGGTACGCCGAGACGCTGCGCCAGCAGGTCAAACGACGCGCGGTCCGGTTTGACCAGGCCGGTCTCCTCGCTGGTCATCGCGACGTCAAACTTGTCGGATAAGCCGAGCAGTTCGAGTTTGCGCTCGCAGGGGAAGTCCGACAGCGCACCCAGGCGGTAGCCGCGGGTCCGCAGCGAGTCGAGCAGGGGCGCGACGTCGGCGAAGGGTTTGATAGACGCGAACACCTCGGTGGACGATCCGTAGAAGAAGTCTTCTATAGCGTCGTGAACGCGCTGCGGATCATCACCCAGCTTGGTGGCGGTGAGCTCGGCCTGGTGCCGGTGAAACGCCGCTATGCCGACGATGCCGCGCTGGCGGTACTCGGGAGAGCGGGACAGCCTTCGAAGCTCGTGCCTGACCTCATTGAAAGCCGACAGCAGCTTCATTCGCCGAATACCATGCCAGAACAGGCGCAGGTATATCGCAGAGGCGGGGTACAGAGTGCCGTCTATGTCAAAACCAACCGCGCGAATGGCCATGGAACCCTTTATACCGGTTGAACAGGGGGGATGTCTACGACGCGCCGGCGAAGAATCAGCAATTTCACCGGCGCGTACAAGATTACACCACCCGGGCCGCGTACTTTGTGTGCAGAAGAGCGTGCGATTCGTGGCCTAGTGGCGCTCCAAGGAATTCCCTGTACAAAGCCAGAACTTCCGGGTTCTCGTGAGACCGGCGAAGCGGCAAGCCCCTGTCCTCGGTGTATAGCGCCTGCCGTCGTTTTTCCAGTATTTCCCACGTTGCCGCGACTGGTTGTCCGCCTCCACCGAGGCAACCACCGGGGCACGACATTATTTCCACAAAAGCGTAGGGGCTGGTACCCGCGGCAATGGCGTCGAGTACGACCCGGGCGTTTTTAAGCGTATGCGCGACGGCGACGCGAACGGTGCGGCCGTTTATCGCTATCGCGGCTTCTCTGATGCCTTCAAAGCCGCGCACGGCTTCCAGCTCAAGCGTCGGCAGAGGCGAGCCGGTAGCCAGCTCGTACGCTGTTCGCAGCGCCGCCTCCATTACGCCGCCCGTAGCGCCGAAAATGGTCGCTGCCCCAGTGCTGGCACCGAGCACGTCATCAAAACCCTCTTCTGGTATGGTAGAGAAGTCGATACCGGCCCTGCGCACCATGCGGGCTAGTTCTCTCGTCGTAAGCGCGTAGTCAACGTCGAAAAACGGTGTCCCATCGCGACCATGGTTCTGCCACCACTGCCAGGCTCCGGTCATCTCTGGTCGCCTGGCCTCTGATTTTTTGGCGGTGCACGGCATTATGGACACGACTACCACGGTGGCCGGGTCTAACCCGAGCTTTTGCGCCCACCAGCTCTTTGCAAGAGAGCCAAACATCTGCTGGGGAGATTTGCACGTAGAAAGGTGCGGTAGCAGGGATGGGTAGTATGTTTCAATAAAGCGTATCCAGCCGGGGGAGCACGAACTGATCATGGGTAGCGTTCCTGCCGTGGACAGCCTCGACAGCAGCTCTGAGCCTTCTTCCATTATGGTAAGGTCTGCGGCGAACTGGGTATCAAAGACGCGATCAAAACCAAGCCTGCGTAGCGCCGCCGTCATCTTGCCCGTCACGAGGCTTCCCGCTGGCATGCCGAGCGCTTCGCCTAGCGATGCCCGGATAGCGGGGGCGGTCTGCACGATGACTGTTTTTGAGGGGTCGTGTATGGCGGCAAACACTTCGTCGGTTTCATCGCGTTCGGTCAAGGCTCCCGTAGGGCAGACCAGCGTACACTGGCCGCACGATACGCAGGCGGACTCAGACAACGGGCGATCCATGAAGGGCGCTATCCTGGTGCGGATTCCCCTCCCGGTAAATTCTATAGCCGATACCGATTGCGTGTCTCGGCACACCGCGACGCAACGGCCGCACAGGATGCACTTGTCGTTGTCACGGACTATGCTCCAGCCAGAGGTATCGGCGATGCCTGGCTTGCGGGTTACAGGGAAAGTCCTCTCGCGAACGCCAACGAGCTCGGACAGGGCTTGCAGCTCGCACGAGCCAGAGCGCAGGCATGACAGGCAGTGCTCTGGATGGTTTGCCAGGAGCAGTTCAACGACGGTGCGCCGTGCTTCCATAACGCGCGGTCCGCCAGTGCGTATTTTCTGCCCCGATTCGGCAGCGCGGACGCACGAGCGGACGAGAGATTTTGCTCCTGCCACTTCAACAACGCAGATGCCGCACGATGCGTTGGAGCAGACTCCCTGCAGGTGGCATAGGGTAGGGACGCGCACTCCGGCGACTCGGCACGCATCCAGTATGGTTGAGCCCGCGGCTACCGATACATCGTAGCCGTCAACAGTAAGAGTAACTACGCTGGATTCGTTCATCATATTCCTCCGCTCATCGCCACGGGCTTCGCGCGTTGGCCCTGATGTCACATCGCAGGCATCGCGACGCTTCCGCCACGGCCTGGTTCCCTGAATAGCCCTGCGAAATTTCTGCAAAGCAGCCTCGCCTCTGCGAGGGCGGCACCTCCGGTGAGCGCATCGCGAGCGCTTCGACGGGTTCTGGCGGTACCTGCATCGAGTAGCCGAAGTCTTTGAACAGCGAAGCGAAGACGCTTCGCTTCATCAATGCTTCGTCTATGGCTCTCGCCGCCTGCTTGCCGAGTCCCATGGCTTCCGCGGCCGTTGCCGGGCCGGTAACCGCGTCACCTATGGCCCAGATCGAGTCGGAGGCCTTGCAGGTGAGGGCATCTCGTCGTATGCGGCCATCCGTGTGCACTGATACGCCGGTACCCGACAGGAAAGATGCGTCGACGCGCTCGCCAACGGCGACGTAGACATCATCGCAAGGGATATCTACGGTTTGATCCGTAGCTACCGGCGCAGGCCTTCCAGAAGCGTCAACGCCGCCGGCTCGCATCACTCTGAACCGCGCACCAACGACACGGCCGGCAGTACCCAGCACTTCTAGCGGCTGTAGCGAGTATTCGAAGCGTACGCCCTCGTCTTCGGCTCCCTTGATTTCAACCGCGTTCGCAGGCATGTCATCCCTTGAACGCCGGTACGCCACCCGTACCTCGCAGTCCAGCCTTGCGAGCGTGCGCGCGGTGTCTATGGCGACGTTGCCGCCACCTATCACGAGGGCGCGTTTACGTGGTACTGGAGCCGTACCCAGCGCAAACTCTTCCAGCCACGCGTAGCCGGCGTGTACGCCGTCCAGTTCTTCGCCCGGTACGCCGAGGCTGCGGTCAGCATGGGCGCCGGAAGCTACAATAAGCGCGTCATGGCGGCTAGATAGAGCATCCACGCTCACGTCCACGCCCACCGCGGTATTGAACACGAACGTGACGCCGAGCAGAGTCCAGAGTTCCAGCTCCGTATCCAGCACCTCTTTTGGCAGTCTGTACGCGGGTATGCCGTAGCGGAGTATGCCTCCGGCTGCCGGCCTGGATTCGAAAATTGTCACCTCGTAGCCGAGACGAGCCAGGTAAAAGCCAGCTGACAACCCCGCCGGCCCCGCGCCTATGATGGCTACTTTCAAGCCGTTGGATGGCAGTTTTTCATCTACGAGCCTGGCCCATACAGCCTTCTGTGCGCCAATCTTGTATATCGTATCCGCCAGGTACCGGTGCAGTTCTCCCTGTGCTACCGGTTCATCCAGCGTTTCGCGCTTGCAGCGCATCTGACAGTGGAAATGGCAGATACGCCCCATGACACCGGGCAGTGGATTGTCGCGCAGGCTTAGCTCAAAGGCTTCTTCGAGTCGGCCTTCGCCCATCAGCGCCAGGTAGCCGGGAATGTTCATGTGCAGCGGGCAGGAGTTTTCGCACAGCGCCGAGAACAGGGCTTCGCAGGTACCCGCGGCGCAGCGTCCACCGATGATGTGATTTTCATACTCATCCCGGAAATACCGTAGCGTGGTGAGTACTGGATTCGCGGCGGTCTGTCCGAGGCCGCACAGCGACGAATCGCGTACGACGCGCGATAGGCGTTCCAGCGTGGCAATATCACCAGCCCTGGCTTCGCCTCGCGTAATGGCCGTAAGAATTCGCAGCATCTGGGACAAGCCCTCTCTGCACGGGGCACACGCGCCGCAGGATTCAGCGGAGGTAAAGCCAACAAAATAGCGGGCGACGTCTACCATGCAGTTGTCCTCGTCCATCACCACCATGCCGCCGGAACCCATGATGGCACCCAGCTCGGCGAGGGCTTCGTAGTCGACGCGTGTGTCAAACTTGTCCGCGGGTATGCATCCACCAGATGGACCACCCGTCTGAACCGCCTTGATGCGCTTTCTTGAGCCAGTGCCTTCGCCCATGCCGTACACTATGTCTGAAAGCGGCATGCCCAGTGGCAATTCGACGAGTCCCGTGTTCTTGACCTTGCCGACGAGGCTGAACACCTTGGTGCCCGGACTCCTGTCCGTGCCGAAGCGCCTGAAGTACGAAGCGCCGCGAGCCAGGATGACGGGGACGTTACACCAGGTTTCGACGTTGTTGATATTCGTTGGCTTGCCGAGGTAGCCCTTGGCGGCCGGAAAAGGTGGCCGGGGAGATGAGCGTCCGGCGCGCCCCTCGATGCTCGCTATCAGTGCTGTTTCCTCGCCACAGACGAAAGCGCCGGCGCCGCTTACTATGCGCATCGTCAGGGAGAAATCCGTACCCAGTACGCGATCACCGAGAAGGCCTGCCTCCGTAGCGTCAGCTATGGCTTTTTGGAGGCGATGGACGGCGAGAGGGTATTCGGCCCGGACGTACACGATGGCGGTAGAGGCTCCCATCGCGTAGGCGCCTATCGCCATGCCCTCAACGAGCATATGCGGATCGCTTTCTATTTCGTTGCGATTCATGTACGCGCCAGGGTCACCTTCATCGGCGTTGCAGATGATATACCGTTCGGTGGCTTCGTTCTGGCGCATCATCTGCCACTTGACGCCCGTAGGGAACCCCGCGCCACCGCGCCCACGCAAGCCGGCGCTGGTGATTTCTGCTATAACCTCGTCTGGGCTCATGGAACCAATAGCCCTGGCCAGGGCTGAGTATCCCCCTACGGCTACGTATTCGTCCAGGCTTTCGGGGTCTATGAGGCCGCAGTCTCGCATGACAAGCTTTTCCTGGCCTTTGAAGAACGGTAGCTCATTCCATTCTGGAACGTCGGGAAAGCCCTCCCCGAAGGTTATGGCGGCAGTTCTGAAATCCCAGCTTGATAGTTTGCATAGTGCTCGCGGTGCCAAGGCTGCGTAGGCGGCCTCGTCACTAGCTGCACGAACAAAATCGGCTGCCTGCGAGGCTTTGACGTCGCCAAAGAGCAGCACTGGTCGGTCTGGATGGTACACCATGAGCAAAGGCTCCAGAGCGCAGTAGCCGAAACATCCAGCCTTTTTTATGATGATATTTTTTCCTGTTGCCGCATCGACGAGCGCGTCGTACAGGGTGTCAGCTCCGTTTCCTATACCACAGGTTCCCATCCCAACGGAAATGGCGGGCACTTCTGGGTGCACGGTGGCCATGCCATTATAAGCCTTCGTAGCCAGTAGTTGTGCGTTCATGATTGATCCCCCCTTCTTATGTCATCAATGAGGGCGCACAGTCTTGCTGGGGTCATGCGCGAGTACATGGCGCCATCTACCGATACGACGGGAGCCAGCGCGCACTGGCCAAAACAGGCGACGGTTCGAACGCTGAACATCTTGTCCTCGGTCGTGAATGATGACTCCTCATCTTCCCGGAAGTCTGGAAAACCTAGCTTGTCCGCTGTTTCTTTAAGAAGCCCGAGCGAGCCGCGCGTATGGCAGGCTGTCCCGCGGCATACGACTATGGGGTGTTTACCCTGAGGCTTGAGGTTGAAGAACGAATAGAATGTTGCTACTGAATATACCCTCGAAAGCGCTTCGCCAGTTTCTGCGGCTACGCGCCTGAGGATTGATTCTGGCAGGTAGTCGTATTCGTTTTCACGCTGGGCATTCTCCAGTGCTGACAGCAGGGCACCCGGAGCCGGCGCTGTCCGCTCTGATTCCTGTGTTGTGTTCATAAGAAGCTCCCAAAATAACAGGGTGCGATACCGCGGCGTCCGGAGCGTCACGGTCGCTCTATATACCATACTAAATCACTCTGGTAATAATGCAAGCAAATTTATCTATAAAAATAAGAAATATTCATAAGTTTTGGGTGTTTGCGACAAGCCACGGGGGTTTTGGGACGACCTAGGGTGAAAATATTTTTTATAGGTTGCGAGACCTGTGACGCGGCCGTACACTGTTCTGGGATGAACAGGAACGGTGAACAGAGTAGCTCAGGCGAAGCCCCACAAGACGCGCCAGCATCTCCGCTGGTAGCCGCTACCCTTGAGCGAGTCGAGAGCGTCTTTGATACGCTCGGGGCGTACTCGTGTCTGAGCTCTGTGGACAGGATTGATTTCGCGTTCTACCGATCGTTGTACCGGGATTTTCTGTACGCCATCGATGAACGGATACTGAAAGGGGATCTGACGCCGGTTCGTCTCGACGATTTTCCCCTGGTGGTACGTTTCCCCGGGTACCACATCAAGGCAGCGCTTTTCATCGGTACGTTTGACCCCTTCCAGATGACGCATCTGGCGACGGCTCTGCGCTACCTCGCTACAGCTGGTGGTGAGGCGCCGGTCGTATTTGTCGTGCCAGAAGGACACAATAACCCCGAAAAACCAGGGAGAAGCGAGTATCGGTATCGCTTCGACCTGCTATCTATGCAGATTCAGCGCGTATTCGAGCCTCTCATCGTTCCGCTCGATATAGGAGAGGGTGCCGATACGGTGGAAATCATTCGCCGATTCATATCGATGTTTCCCGGAGCGAGGGTATCAATAACGCACCTGTTTGGAACTGATACGCTGCCAATAGCCGCGTCTCTCCTGCCAGAAGACCTGAGGATATGGCGTCTGGCAGCAGAGGAATACTTGGTGGATTTTGCGTACCGCGCGTTCGTTGTCTCCAGAGATGGAGCGCCTGACACGCCTCGCTATGCTGGAGAGATTCGCTCGCTTGGTCTTGATATACAGCTGGACGAGGAGAGCATTGGGGCACCGTCGAGTACCGATTTTAGGGAGAAGCACGCGTTTTCAATCATATTCCCAACGGAATCCATGATTCATCGTCTTGAGGTACTCTACCGGTACAACATCAATCAACCGTGGAGGATCTGATCGTGGTTTCAAAGTAACGGCATTTAGACTAGTATAGCCTTGTCGGGAAACTGGCAGAAGCCATTGTACCCGAGTACGATCCCAAGCGCGACAGGAGAGGAACACGCGATGAAATTCGTATTCTTCGGGGCCCCAGGGGCCGGCAAGGGCACGATGGCGTCCAGGGCGTCAACGGCGTTCGGACTGCAACACGTATCTACGGGAGAAATTTTCAGGGCTGCCATGCGCGATGGTACGCCTCTGGGTTTGCGCGTCAAGGAAGTTATAGAAAGCGGCGGTCTCGTCTCCGATGAGCTGACCATTGGCCTCGTGCGCGAGCGACTGGCCATGCCAGACGTCTCCAAAGGCTGGCTCCTGGATGGGTTCCCGCGGACGATACCCCAGGCCGAAGCCCTCGCGTCGTTCTGTCCGGAAGATTACGTCATAGACCTTGAGGTGAGCGACGAAAAGGTGGTTGAAAGACTATCCGGGCGCAGTATGTGCCGCTCCTGTGGGCGCATCTACCATACTACCTTCATGCCTCCGGCAAAACCTGGTTTCTGCGATGATTGCGGTGGCGAGCTGTATACTCGCGACGATGACAAGGAAACCGCGGTACGTCACCGACTTGAGACGTATCGCGAACAGACCTCGCCGCTCGTGCAATTCTATGAACAACGAGGTACCTTGGTTCCGATAAACGGGGAAGCCGATGCCGACTCGGTGTGGGCGGTCCTAAAAGGCGTAATCGAAGGCCTGCTCGCGGGTCGTCGAAACGGAAGCAGCGATTAAAACACTTACATGACGGCTCCCTCCTGGCGGGGGGGCGTCGCCGCTGGGGAGGATGCCATGAAGCTCTACGACCGTACCATCCGTATCGCGGCAGCCGCGGCTGTCGTCTACTGGGCTGCATCGGCGCTGGCCTGTAGCGGCGGAATCGCTTCGAATGGTTACAGAGCGCCAGATCCGGCAATCGTAGTTGCCCACAGCGATGGCATAGTCTCGCGGCACGCCGAGTTGTCCGTCGTGCTGAGTACGGGCAGGGACGCGGCGGCGCTCGAAGGCGTAAATCCGTTCACGTTTGAGCCCGCCATAGACGGGGTTGTCTCATGGAGTCACGACGGTACCCGCGTTGACTTCAAGCCAGACGAGCCGCTCAAACCAGGAAAGACGTACCGCGCGGTGTTTGATTTTTCAACGATAGGAGAACCGTCCAATGGCTGGTTCTCCTTTAAGATCAGAGCCGCGGAACCAGGGTTTACGGTGGTGCCAGGGCCTCTGTACGCGGCTTTTGACGGCAGCCTGTCTATAGACGGAACCGTCCACGCAGACGAGGCGCCGTCTACCGCTGACGTCGA
>JAFGUM010000503.1 GCA_016938515.1 Spirochaetales bacterium
CGTCTCTCGTGGCGTTCCGTGTGGGCAAAAAGGCTCCATCTGAAGCAGGATTCGCGCTTTCCGGTGCTCACGCTGACGCCCCCGGCCTCAGGGCAAGAATGGAAAAGCCAGTAGCAGCCCGAGGCGCAGAGCGGGTCGCGGTGGAAGCGTATGGCGGTCCTATCCACTCAACATGGCTCGACAGGCCTTTGTCGCTGGCGGGACGGGTCGTGATCCGTTCTGGCGGCACGGGCTTTGAGTCACGGCTCGTCAATTTTGGCCGGGCTGTGGCCGTTATTCCGAACCTGGCCATACACTTCAACCGCGATATGAACAAGGGAGTTGAATACCCGATCAATGCTACTCTGCTGCCCCTCGTCGCGTCGGCCAGGCCCCAGGCTTCCGGTGTGGCCGTTCCCGGGGCATCGTGGCTGACACGAGCGGTAGCCGCCGAACTGGGTGTGGAGCCGGATGCCATTATGGCTGCCGAGCTTGGTTTCGTCGATGCGTTTCCTGCCATGACCTTTGGCGCTGACGCAGAGCTTCTGTCGGCTCCGCGCATCGACAATCTGGAAGGCTGCCACGCGGTGCTGTCCGCCTTTGCGTCTGCCAGCGCGAGCGATCATACGCAGGTAGCTGTCCTGTTCGACAACGAGGAAATAGGCTCCGAGACGCCTCGCGGAGCCAACTCGTCGTTCCTGCGCGATACGCTGGAGCGTATAGTTTCGCTGACCGACGGTACGGCACAGCAAGCGATGCCGCGCGCGCTGGCCAGGTCGTTTAGCGTTTCCGTTGACGGTGCGCAGGGCTGGCACCCCTCGTACGCCGACAAGTTTGATGAAGACTACGCGCCCACGCTCAATGGTGGCCCCGCCATAAAGTCCAGCGCGAATGTTCGCTACGCCACTGACTCGATAGGCGAGGCCGCGTTCAGGGGCTACTGCGAGATGGCCCACGTGCCGTGGCAGCGTTTCAGGATGCGCGCCGACATCATGCCCGGTACGACGATTGGGCCGATCAGCGCAGCCCTGCTGGGCGTGCGCACCGTAGACGTTGGCGTACCCATGCTGGCGATGCATTCAGCCAGGGAAACAGCCGGATCGTACGACCACGACTCGATGATTGCCGCGCTCAAGGTATTTTACGCTGCCGATCCTGGCAGCGTAGGCTAGGAGCCTGCCGGACAACACGCGCTGCACGAGCAATGCGAAGCGCCCCGCAACACAGGAGCCTGTGCTGCGGGGCGCTTTTTGTACCAGAGTGCTTCGCGTTACTGTACCGGCGTTATTCTACCGGCTGGAACGTTGGATACTCGTAGCCTTCGGTCCAGACGCCTTCCCTGTACTCGCCGGCGATTGATGGTATCAAAAGCTTCATGCCAGGCAGGATGAGGTCCGGGTTCGATGGCTGCGGCATCGCGCTTTTGTTGGCGTTGTACAGTTCCGGCCAGCGCAGCGGGTCGTTGTATACGAAGGGCATCTCGGCGATGCGCCACAGACAATCGGAGAGAATGGGCTTATCGCGCACTATGAAGTACGCGGGCAGGGATTCCTCATCAGTAACGACCGACAGGAACTCCATGGCGGCTCGCGCGTGCTCGAGGGCTTCTTCGTACGATTCAAACTCAAACGCGCTCTGCGCGGCATCCAGCTCTGTCGTCGCGTTGGCGTACGCGTCTGCAAAGCGGATTTGCGCCCGTACGCTGGTAGCCCAGTCGTAGCGCAAGCGCGAAGCCTTGATCGCCTCATCTGCCTCTCGCATGGCCAAGATCATGGCCACGTACTGGTCTGACAGCTGGGCGCTTATCTGGGCTTGCTCCGCGAGTTCGGCAGCCCTGTCGTAGTCTCCTTCGTCAAAGGCAGCCCGCGCTTCTGCTTCCAGTGAGACGCTGCGCTGGTAGTACGAGTTTTCGCTGAGGCTCTGAGCGCCTGCCACCGAGGCGGCGAGGGCGATGGCCATGAAGGCGATACACAGTTTCTTCATGGTGTCACTCCTTTCCTTCTACGGGGCTGGTCTCTGCCGTGGTTTCCGGTTCAGTCGATTCCTCGACAGGCGCCTCAGGCACGCCAAGCTGATCGTCAGCCTGCTGCACTATGGTCGCGCTTTCCTGGGTCTTGGTGCTGGCCTTGAGCAGCTCTGCCTCGGCTATGGCTCGTTTCCTGGCCGCTGTCTCGTAGACCGTCGCGAACATCGCTTCAGCCTGTTCATAGAGCGCGAATGAAGCTTCATGATCGCCCATCTTGAAGGCGGTTTCTGCTTCGTCCCATACGGCTTTGGCCTCGGCGTAGTCCTTCTTGACGGCTACCTGGGCTTTTATGCCTTCTGCTTCAGACTTGTGTTTGCTGGCCAGCTCGCGCTTGGTGCCGGCGCTGAGTTCCCATCCCTTGGCTAGTACCAGGTTGTACCGGAGGAGGGCTTCCGCGGCGCTGTCCTGGGCGGCATCCGGGTCTGTACCCACGAGGCCGTCTACGGCGTCCAGTTTCTGCCCCGCCAGCTCATAGTTGCCCGCGTCCATGGGCCCGTACGCCAGCTCGTCTACGCGCGAGCGCACGGTAGAGGCGGCGGACCGCTTCTCAGCCGCGTCAAAAGCGGCGACTGCTCTGGTGTAGGCGGCGATGGCTTCCTTGTACGTACCCGCCTCGAAGGCGGCGTTCGCGGCCGTAAGGTTGACGTCTGCCGCTGCCAGCGTTGCCGGGGACAGCGAATCAGCGTTTGCGGCCATCGCCCTGTCACGCGCAGCGGTAGCGTCTGACTGACGCTGCGTCGCCACCTTCTCGGTGCCGGACGCGAGGAGCCCCGCGAACAGCGGCTCGGCCGCTTCCAGCTCCGTCTTGGCTGTTGGCCTGTCGTCAGCGTCGAGCGCGGTTTTACCCGTGACGTAGCGGGCTTCAGCCGTGGCGTATTCGTCGGCCATGATGTCTTTGAGGCCCAGCTCAAAGGCTTCCTTGCGAAGCGCCAGAACCCGGCCATGCAGGGCTTCCAGCTCTTCCTTGTTTATTTCTGGTTCCTTGGGAGTGGGTTCCGGCTCGGGCTCGGGCGCTACCACTACCTGTGGCTCCGGTTCTGGCTCAGGTGCAGCGGGTGGTTTCGTGGCACACGCTGATAGAAACACCATCGCGGCCAGACCGAAGATCGATACGGTTCGTATCGTCATTCGTACCTCCAGA
>JAFGUM010000504.1 GCA_016938515.1 Spirochaetales bacterium
GTGTACCGAAGCTTTGATGCCGCGCAAGCGCGGCTCGTCCGTTGAGCGTAGTAGCGGTAGCTTTAAGGAGGGCGACGATGTTCGTACCACCCTTCTGCCCCTACGCTGCCTGTGCCGCTCACATCCGCCCACCCCGCTCCGCGTGGTGGGCCCATGCCGGACACCACAGCACCAAGGCCTTCGGGCGGGTTAATCGTTTCCGCTGCGCCGTCTGCGGGCGCACCTTCTCCACCCAGACCTTCTCGGTCGACTATTACTGCAAGCGCGTCATCGCCTATATCCGGCTGGAGCGCCTGTCCGCTTCAGCGATGAGTATCCGAGCGCTCGGCCGCGAATACAAAGCATCATGCGCGACCATCACCAACCGGATAGACCGCCTGTCGCGCCAGGGCGTCGCACTACACACGAGCTTGCGAAAAGAAGCCGGACAGGGTGAAGCACTGTGTTTCGACGGCCTTGTTAGCTTCGAGCGTTCGCAAGACTTTCCGGCCGATATCGGCATATCGATCACCGCGCACAGCCGCTTCGTGCTCGGGTTGAGCCATGCGACCACGCGTCGTTCGGGCAGGTTGCGCCCAGGCCAGAAAAAACGACAAGAGCGACGCTACTCGTCGGCGACCTTTGAAAAACGTGCGATCCAGCGTTCGTTCAGCGATCATCTGGACATGCTGCACAGGGATTGGGCGACCAGTACCACTCGGCCGCTCGTTCTAATCACCGACGAAAAGCCTGACTACGCGCGGGCGCTCAGGCGTCACCCGCTTTACCTGAGTCAAAGCGCCGAACGGCGGTGCGCCCATGTCCAGATCCCGTCGACCGCGCCACGGGTATTCGCTAATCCGCTTTTCGCTTCAAATTATTATGAACGAGAGGTGCGCAAGGACCAGGCGCAGCATCATCGGGAAACATGCTGTTTTGCCCGCAATGCCGCCAATGATATGAACAGGCTCTACGCATACCTTGTGTGGCACAACTATTCCAAACGGTATTCGATCAAAGGTCCGGTACACAAGACGGCTACCCACGCCGAGGTTGCCGGTATGGCGGCAAGCGCGATCCGAGCTGCACGTGTCACCATGTTCGGGGAGCGGGCTTTTTTGTCACGGCTTAAGCTTCTGCCGATCGACGAATGTATTTGGAAAAAAACTGTCCACCAGGCTTGGAGTGGTGGAAGGGGGAGAGTAAAGCTCCCGAACTACGCGGTGGCCTGACGGGGTCTTCCCGTGCTGAAAAGCTCTTGAAACCCGCATGTCTAGGATTTTTTCTCAGCGCGATTTCGGCTATATGTAATATTTCCTCAGAAAGTCTCTCCTACCAGATCTTTAGAGCTTCCCTTTTTGGTGTCACGAAGCTTTCAGGTGCGATTTTATAGTCGGCAAGCCCTGGATTGAAGGGCTATGAACCGTAGCAAGGACAGCGAAACCGAGACGTTCCCTAATTTCAAAGAAGGTTGTGCTAGTCCAACGGAAGTTATCAGAATTTCACATCAAAGCTTCGTCGCACTA
>JAFGUM010000505.1 GCA_016938515.1 Spirochaetales bacterium
CTTGACCAGTCCAGCCCGAAAAACGGGTCGTACGCTTCTTCTAAAGCCTGGGTAAAAGACGAGCCGCGCCACCCTGTCATCCGCTCGCGAAGCATCGCCACCGACAGGTACTCGCCGGTGATGGGGTGCAGGATGCCGTCTACGAGCCATTTGACGAAACCAGAGCAGTTGAGCCCGGGGGGGGATTTTTGCTCGAGAAGCGTTGAGATGTACACGGCGCTGCCATCGTAATCTATGGCTCCGTCATCAGCGTAGCGCAACTCTGGCAGGTGGGCGCTGACACTATCAGAGAGTCTCAGCAGATCGGCGTACAGGGCGGGGTCCTGCGAAAACAGATCCCAGTCTACGACATCAGCCGTGAGGTGGCGAATACGGGAAAATGGTGATCGTAGCAGGTCGGCGAACGGCAACGGCACGGGCACCTCTCGGTACAGCACCCCGCCGTAGGCGATTATATCCATACGCGAACGCGATCCCGCCGGGTACACGCGTACGAACGTACCCGGATCGCTTCTCAGAAAAATCTTTGCCTGCATAAACGAGCCGTCAGCGCTGGATCGTTTGACTATCCATGAGCCCTGCGCGTAGACCGGCCAACTACCACCCCGTTCCGGTGCGACGATGATGTAGAACGCTCCCGCCCCCGTGTCTACTGAGGCTGTCCACGAACCCCATGCGTTTTTTTTGATTGTGTCTTTCCGGGAGAGCACGTGATCTATGGTGTCTGTGTAGTGGCTGGTCCACAGAGCCCTGCGTATGTCGTCACTCTCGACCATTGAGGTGACGGGGAGATCGCCGCCGAGGGGAGGCCATGCGGTCTCTGCCGCGATGGGGGCGGCGGTGAGTATCCCTGCCGCCAAGGCGACGACGGCCAGTGTCGCCAACCGTACAGAACCAGTGGTATGCATCCCCTATAGTATCGGCTTGTACAACGCTACCGTTGATCGATTCGTACTGGCAGCCGTTCAGACGACGGCGGTACCCGCCGATAGTCTGATATATGAAGCTATGCCGTGGCGGTGCTCCTTTCGGGTGGCACAGTCCGTGCGGCTTGTATATCATGCGCATCAAGGATGGTTCATGCCTTCTTTCCCCACGTCTCGAAGTACTCTGGTCTCAATCGTGGTTTTCTCGATGCTCATACTGCTGGGTATAGGGGCTTGTACCAGCTTCGAACTGGAGCCCGACGATCGGTTTGCCGGGCAGACACCCGAATCCCCTGATACCCACGCCGCGGCTACGGTGCATCCAGACGTCGGTGATACGGGTTATGACGCTCATGACGAGGTGGTCGCGGCTCCGGAACAAGAGCCGTACAGTGTTGACGTTGCCGCTGCTGAGCCAGAGCGGGTAGAAACCGCAGAACCCGCTGAAATGGCGAATGCAGACGAACCAACCGGCGTAGCCGATCTTGCGGCAGCCGATCTGTCGGCAGAAATAGAAGCGGTTGCGTCGGTTGAAGCACCAACTCCGGAGGTGCCACCGGAGGCGTCGCCGGAGGCCAACCCGGCTGTCGAGGCTGAGGCTCCCCACAAGCGCCTTCTTGATGGCAACCAGGTGCTTGCGTTCTATGGCAAGCCAGGCGCCAAATCCATGGGAATACTAGGCGAGTACTCCAAAGAAAAACTGGCGCCTCTGCTGGAAGGCTACGCCAGGCTGTACGACGAAGCCAACGGTGAAGTTGGCGTCATTCCGGCGTTGTACCTGATCTATGGTACGTGCTGGCCAGCCGGAGAAATAGGCATTCTGAAGCGCTCGGTGGTTCTGGAGTACGTGGCTTTTGCCGCTGAACGAGGCTGGCTCGTGTTTCTGGATCATCAGCTTGGCAAATATGGCGTAGAAGATTCAGTACGTACCATGCTGCCGTTTCTGCACTATCCGAACGTCCACCTGGCGATAGATCCAGAGTGGAGAACGCTCAAGCCCATGGAAGAGATAGGCTACATAACCGGGGCGGAACTGAATGAATCACAACGGATTATAGACGAGTACCTGCGTGACAACGACTTGCCAGGTGAGCGGATGCTCGTCGTGCATCAGTTTCGGGCGTCGATGATACGCGACGCGGAGCGCGTGCATACCAATTTTGATCGAGTTGTGCTCGTGCATACCTCGGACGGTTTTGGCCCTCCCGCTCTAAAGAGAAACACCTATGCCTACAACGCAAAAGCCCAAAACATGCCGGTCAAGGGCTTCAAGCTCTTCTTTGAGTCCAAAGTTGTCGGTGCGGGTTCAGACAAGCCGCTGATGAAACCCGCGGATGTCCTCAACCTCGATCCGATGCCAGCGGTCGTCATGTACCAGTAGAGAACCGCTGGCCACCAGTGTAACCGGAATCCACAGCGTGGTATTATAGAGATGGCGATACGGCAAGGGAACCATTGAAACGATTTGTCCTGTTTGATGGTGACCGACTCCGTACCCGACGAAGATTGTATGATAAGGAGCCGAAAATGAGGGCACCAGGGAAGATTTGCACGCTCGTTATAATGATTGCGCTGGCCGTTGCCCACGCCTGGGCGTATGATCCTCCTGCGGGAGCCGAGACGCAAGCCGCGTTGTCGTCGCCAACTTTATTGGCGGGCGCGCTGTCGGCCGCTTCTACCGAGTCGCCTGTAGCCGACCTGGCCAACCCCGCGGCTTCCGCGTCGCTCCAGAGAACGATGCTCGACCTGAGCTACGCAGCACTCGTCGGGCTTGGCGCAGAATCCGGGTGGGGGCACGCGGTAAACATCGGTGCGGCTCTGCCGCAGCCGTACGGCGTATGGACCGCCTGGCTCGGCGTCATCTCGTCGCCGTTTCAGTCGATGCCGCTTGGAACGGTGGTAACTGGTCGCGTTGGCATGGCCAAGGATCTGTTTCCCGATCTGACGGTCGGAGCAGCCGTAGAAACACAACTAGGTAGCAACAGCGGCTTTGGATGGGGTGCCAGCGTTGATTTTGGCGCTCAGGGTACGCTTGGCGACGTTGGTTTCATGAAAGACGCGGTCTGGGGAGCGTCGCTTCGTGGCGTGGGCAAGGCCTTCTCGTCTACCGCCGCCACCGGCATCTCGGGGTCTACCCCCGCATCGTCATACGATTCTCCGTTTACGCCACAGGCTGGCGTGTCCGCGAAGCTCCTGTCCGTAGAGTCCGCCAATCTCGTCGTGTCTGGCAACGCTGACCTGTGGTTCCCTTCGTTTCAGAACGCGGTGTTTGCCACCGGCTTCAAACTGGCCTGGCGCGAGCAGGCATTTCTCAGCCTGGGGTGGGACTTCAACCTGCGCGAGGCTCTGGCTGGCGTTGACCAGGGCTTGCTGCCGAGTGTCGGCGTGGGAGCCAGCTTCGCGATAGACCGTGAAAAAGATGATTCCTTCATATCCAAGGCCGGGTTCGACCGTTCGGAAATACGCCCGTCTATAGCCGCGGCCCAGTTGTACAATGACGTGTGGGCTTTTGGTGGTGGCGTCAACGTGCCCATTGGCGTGATAGACAGGGTGGCTCCGGCTATTACGATAGAGTATCCCAAAACGACGCACGACGCGTGGTATATGAGTCCAAACAACGACGGCGTACTCGACGACGTCGTGCTACCCCTGACCATTACCGACCAGCGCTACGTGCAGGGCTTTACGCTGAAGGTGCTCGACGATGCCAGAACGGTGGTGAGGGCCATAGGCAACAAAGAGTCGCGTCCGGAGAACGAGGACCTGAAGGGGCTCCTCGACAGGCTGCTGTACGTAAAGAAAGGCGTGGACGTGCCCGCCGAGCTCGTATGGAACGGGCTTTCCGACGCCGGAGACGCCGCCCCCGATGGCCGCTACCACGTGGTCGTAAGCGCACTGGACGACAATGGCAATGAAGCTGCTACTGAGCGCTGGCCCGTCGTCGTTGACACCGTTTCTCCGACGGTAAGCGTGGCTGGGCCCACCGGCGGCTCGGATGCCCTCATCTTCAGCCCGGATGGCGATGGCAATAAAGACGGCTTTGCCATAACGCAGGAAGGCTCGGTAGAGGACCTGTGGACGGCAGCCATAGTAGACGCCGCCGGCACTGCAGTACGATCCTGGAAGACAGAGGCGGCGGCACCTGCTGCTTTGGTATGGGACGGCAAGAACGACACAGGGCAGGTCGTTCCAGACGGCGTATACGCGTATCGCGTGGCGTCTACCGACAGAGCCGGCAACGCCGGTTCGGCC
>JAFGUM010000073.1 GCA_016938515.1 Spirochaetales bacterium
AAGCGCGACGACCAGGTGGAACGCTTCCAGACCGAGCGCGGCCCCGGCGTATTTCTCATCAGCCTGAAGGCTGGTGGCGTTGGGCTCAACCTTACCGCTGCGACGCGCGTCGTGCACTACGACCTGTGGTTCAACCCAGCGGTGGAGAATCAGGCTACAGACCGGGCGTTCCGCATAGGTCAGAGCAAGAATGTCTTTGTGCACCGCCTTATAGCCCGGGATACGATAGAAGAGCGGATAGACGCGATGATTACCTCGAAGCGAGGACTATCCGAGCTTACGGTACGAGCGGGCGAGTCATGGCTGGCGGATCTCAGCGACAACGAGCTACGCGAACTCGTGGCGTTGCGCTGAACGTACTCTGGCGCTATGATACCGGCATGAAGGTAGCGCCAGAGGCCTCTACACCATGAAGCGGTCTGCTTTCAGCTCTCACCGAACTGAAAGGCGCGATGCCTCCCGCCTCTCGGATCCGTACTATCGACTCGACAACAGCGCCATACTTACCGCGGCGATCGCGGATAGATCAGGCCCGTTTGTGTTCAGGCTGACGTGCACGCTCGATCACACCGTTGACCTTGGTGCGTTGGGCTTTGCCATGGCCAGGCTGGCTCCGAGGTTTCCATGCCTCAATGTGCGCATGGGACATGGCGTGTTCTGGCACTATCTGGATCCGCTGCGGCGCGCGCCTGTGCCGGAAGCCGAACGAGTATGGCCGGCGGAGCCGATGCCGTACCGCCGGAACCAGCCTTTATTCAGGGTCATGGCTTATGGGCGCCGCATTGCCTGTGAATTTCACCACGCCATAACCGATGGCACTGGCGCGATGGCTTACCTGCGCGCCCTCGTTTGCGACTACTTTGTCCAGAAAGGCGTAGAGCTGGACAGCGAAGAGCTAACCCGTATGGGCATAGCTCACGCGGACGAGCCCGTCAGTATTGAAGAGTGCGAAGATGCCTACGCCCGGTATTTTACGCATCCTTTGCCGCCGCCGCCCCCGCGACCGCAGGCTTTCCAGCTACCTGGATACCGTCGGCATGAGGGCTACCGCGAAACCGTTGGTTCCACCCCGCTCGCGGCAATCCACTCCCAGGCAAGGAGTAGGGGTACCAGCATAACCGGGTTTATCGCGGCGGTGTATCTCGCTGCCTTGCAGGATGTGTACGAGGCAATGCCGCCGGGGCCACGACGGCGCGCCAGCAGGCTACTATCCGTGCAGATTCCGGTCAATCTGCGCACGCGCTATCCCTCTCGCAGCGTTCGCAATTTTACCCTGCTCGCCTCGGCGACACTGGATCTTGGGCTGGGCCATTGGAACTTTGATGAAATTCTGGCACGCGTACACCACGAATTGGGTCTTGGTGTATCCAACAAGGAGCTGGCTCGGCAACTCGGCCGCAATGTAGCCGGTGAGCGCAACGCGCTGGGGCGGCCATTGTTCCTGCCGCTCAAATCGCTCGTGTTACGACGAATCAACGCGGTTATGGGCGTTGGCACGTATTCGGGGTCGGTGTCCAACCTGGGACAGGTAACGCTACCGGAAGCCGTAGCCTCGCGGGTTCTATCAATTGGTTTTTTACCCGCGCGGTCGGCTGCAGCTTGCGCCAACCTTGGCGTGATAAGCTGGCGCGATACACTGTACCTGTCGATTGGAAGCCTCGCGATGAAGCGGGATCTTGAGCGCCTGGTATTCACGCGGCTTGCCTCGCTGGGGCTCGAGTTCAGCGTAGCGTGCAACGAAGCTTTTGAGAGGGAGCGCCCATGAAGTACTGCCCGAGGTGTGGTGTAGAGTTGGAGGAGCAGGTTGATCGATGCGTGCTTTGTGGACAGCTGGCCGTCCGTACCAGGCCCGCAACGGCAGACGCAGCTGGCCTGGCGTATCCGAAGACGCCGGCGGGGGATGTTTCCGGCGTCGCCCACGGATCGGATGTCGAGATAGGCGCTGACGCGTTCGCGCGCGTCGTCCGTGATTCATTGAGTGAAGCGGAAAGGAGGCGCGTCGCGGTGGAGTTGCTTGCCGTAAGCTTTGGTAGCGCCTTGCTCGTAACCGTACCAATAGACCTGTTCACGCACGGCGCGTTTACGTGGTCAAAGTTTTCGTCACTCGGCGTCGTATCGACCTGGCTGTTCTTATCCATTCCGCTGATACTCGCGGGAGCGCCTTGGCTCCAGTACGCCGTTTTGGCTCCGTACCTCATACTCGCGGCATTTCTCCTGGCGGTGTTCCGCAACGACCTGGGCTCGTTCCTCCGGTACGGCTTTCCCGTAACGATAGCCGTGGATGCGCTCGCGGCGAGCACCCTGGCCATAGTCGCCGCGTTCAGGCGCAAAGGCCTCAACGCCGTCGCCGTATTCCTGTGTGGACTCGCGGTACTGAGCCTGTTTGTAGAAGGCGCTATAGACCTGAACGCGTCAGGGGCACTGTCCCTCGACTGGTCTGTCATCGTCGCCATCGCCCTCGTGCCGGTGGCGGGTTTGCTCTTTCACCTGCACTATCGTGTTGTTGACCAGGCTTCGCTTCGCAAGCTGTTCCGTCTATAAGCCCTTCCCGTCATTGCGTCGATGGTGCCGGCGGATGTATCATGGCCGTGGAGGCCATTGTGCTGGAGTACGTCATAGCCGGAAACCCCGATGCGCGTCTTATGCGTCGCGCCGCGTCCATCCTGAGGGATGGAGGCCTCGTCGTGGTTCCCACCGACACCAGCTGGAGCATCCTCTGCTCGATAGCGTCAAAAGATGGCGTGGCAAGGCTCAAGCGTCACGTGGAGACGGGTAGGGATCGTCCGCTAACGGTTATGTGTTCATCCATCGCCCAGGCTTCTGAGCTTTGTGACCTCTCGAGCGTATCGTTTAGGGTGATGAAACGTCTTACGCCGGGACCATACGTTTTTATCCTGCCCAGTACGAACCGGGTTATGAAGGATTTTGGCCTCAAGCGCGCTGAACTGGGAATACGCATACCCGGCCATCGCGTGCCGCTCGCGATCATCGAAGAGCTAGGTTGCGCCGCTCTGTCCCTTACAGCAAAGCGGGCTATGGTTGATTCTGATGCTCCCCCCCCGGAGTTCCCCGAAGAAGCGCTGTTCTCCAGTGGTTATGAGCTGGAGGATCTACCGGGTGTCGATCTGATACTGGATCCTGGTGAAGACAACGAGCGCCTTCTTGGTACTGTTCTGGATCTACGTAGCGGTGAGGTGGAGGTAATAAGGCACGGTGCTGGCGCATATCCGGCTTGATGTCGGCCCCGCCACCGGCGGCATTCGTGTCGGTGGCGGGGCGTACACGCTACTCTTCGTGCTTATTGGCTTCTTTTTCCCGTTTTTCCTTGCGCTTCTCCAGCATGGTTTTCTGGGGCTTTTTCTTTGGTTCTTTGGCCTGTTTGTCCTTGCCTGCCATTTCTGACCTCCTTGCGATTTCTATATCGCGTTGCCTGTCTATCCTTGCATAGTATACGCCTGACTGATACACGTCGGCAACGGCTGTGCTCCGTTTGTAGTTCATCGAACCTTGGTGCTGACTAACCAACGACACTCCTGGTGGTAGTACCGGGAACACGCTGCCACTGTGACCAGTATGGAAAACTGACAGACACAAGGTTCGATGAACTAGTTACGGATTATATGGGTACAAGGGGCATCAGCGCTTGCCCTTTTTCAAATTTACACTAAGCTTTGGAACACTATGATGTTGAGCCTCCTTTCTCTCGTTGCAGCCGCTTTGCTCGCGGGTCTGTCGTTACTCTCCGCGATCTGTGGCTGGAGCAGACGAGAAGTCAGAAATTTTGTGGCGATGGTTGTGTTCGGAGCCGCTTGGCTGATGGCTTCGAGTCTGGAACGCCTCGCATCGTCATTCTATGCAAAACTGGCGTGGGACGCGTTGAGCTGGCCGCTGGCTATGTCTATGGCTGCATTTACCGTGATATTTGCCCATTTCTACGCCAGACCGTCAGCCAGAGTCAGCGTGACGACGCGCATGATACTACTTTCGCCTGTCGTGATGGCTTCTGCCGCCGCAATCGCGGCTTTGGCAGGCTTTGAAGCTTTTCTGTACTACAGCTTAACCAGCCTGGTTGATCTACCGGGATCCGAGCTCGGGAGCGTTCCGTCACCGCTGGCCCTTGTGCTTGTGGTGTATAGCGCGGTTTTAGCGATATGGGCTTGTGGCATTGTAGCGCGGGGTGGCAGCAAGAAAAACGCGGCACCCAGAACGGTAGACCTGTTTGTGCTGGCGGGGCTCTCGCTGCCGCTTGTCGGCTTGATGGTTGCCACCGCCGGATTCTGGCCAGCTGGTTACGAGGGTATGGCGCTTGTCTGTTTTCCTGTAGGCGCAGCAATGCTTGCGTACGGTTTGTTCAGCCAGCGTCTGTCAGGTTCGTTGACGATGGCGCGCAGGGCGGTTATGGACACACTGCTAGATCCGGTGTTCGTGCTTGGAGATGACAACAAGGTTGTGGACTGCAACGCCGCGGCCAGAACCCTGGTAGCCACCCACACCAGCGAACCTATAGGAGCAAACGCGAGTGAGCTGTTTGCAAGCTGGCCTTCATCGGTAAACGCGGCGCTTGACTTTCCAGAAGCCGAGACTGAAATAGACCTCCCGGATAGAGACGGCATACCACGCAGGAGTTACCGGATAACCGTGGCTTCCAACGCGGTGAGGGACAGGACTGTAGGCTGGAAGCTGCTCGTTTTCAACGACGTAACGGGGCAAAAGACAGATGCCCGCGATCTGGCCGCATCAAACGAAGAGCTAGAGTTTTGGGTGAAACAAAGAACCAC
>JAFGUM010000074.1 GCA_016938515.1 Spirochaetales bacterium
CGCATTGAATAGAGTCCTGCCGGGAGGTCTGCCTTGTGCGGGCTTCCCGGTGTCTCTAGAGATATCCCAGGTGAGTCGGCGTGTTGATTCGTCAATCAGGAGGAAGATAATGAGACAAATGGTGTTTAGGAAGCAAGGAACTGGTCGGTTGGTAATCATCATCGTCGCCACGCTGTTCCTGACGGCTTGCCCTGAGCCCACAAACAATCTTGCAACGATAGACAGCTTTGTTTTTAATGCGTCGGACAATGACGCCTTGGTGGCCGATGTTGCCGCGACAATAGACGATACGGCCATTACAGCTACTGTTCCCATCGGAACCCAGATAACAGCGCTCAAGGCCACGGTCGTACTGCCCTCAGGCGCGACTATCAGCCCGAACCCGGCCACGGCGCGGGATTACTCAAGCGCCGTTGTATACACCGTGATCGCCGAAGACGGTGCCACCACAGCCGACTATACGGTAACGGTAAGCGTGGGCGGTACCAGCCCGGTTCCCGGAATCTTGAGCGTGCGCTCGGTGGGCCTGGAAGCGATCATGCTGGAATGGACCGCTGCTTCCGACGACACCACCGCGGCGGGCAGCCTTAAATACCGCCTCTACTATTCCGATTCAGACAACATCGCCACCGCGGCGGACGCGGAGGCCAACGGCACCCCCGTAGGCAGCGGATATCAGACGGGCATCACCTCGGTCACCGCAACGGGCCTGGCCCAGACCACCGCCTACTACTTCACAGTGGTGGTCCAGGACGAAGCGGGGAACAAGGCGGCCTATACGCCCCTGCAGCAGGGGACCCGGGTGAGTTTGATAGAGAGCGATACCGCGAACAGTGACTACCTGAAGGCCGCGGCGGCGGAAGGACCTTATGTGTATCTGGCAGGGTCCGAACACGACGGCAGTGTCTTAAACTGGCGTATCGAGAAGCGCCGCCTGGACACCGGCGCCCTGGTGGAAGACTTCGGCACAGACGGTGTCATCCGGGACGGGCTGGCCGGGAACGACGAGCCTGTATCCATGTTGATAATCGGTGATTACCTGTTTGTCAGCGGTTATGATTACTCCGAGGGCAACCAGCAGTGGCGGACCCAGGTTTACAACAAGACCACCGGGGCTTCCATCATGGGTAAAAAAAACAATCCCACTACAAATCAGGACAGTATAAAGGACATTGCCGCTGATGGGGACTATCTCTACCTGGCCGGTGCCGCGAACAGCAGCAATGACGTCAGGCTGGAAAAACGCTCCCTTGCTGATCTTAATCCCGACACAGACTTCAACAGCAGCGGATTCTACCAGGAAACGTTTACCGGCGCCGCTGATTTCTACCGGGCCGTAGCCGTGGACGATACCCATGTCTATGCCGCAGGTACAGCAAACAACGACGGCGGCACGACAGGCTCCGCTGTAGTGGATAAATTCAACAAGGACACAGGGGTTCTCGACACTTCCTTCGGAACAGCCGGAAGGCTCACCCTGCCTGCGGGCCGGGTAGTCGCGGGTATGCGGCTCTATGACGGGTATCTTTATGCGGCGGTTTTGAGCGGTTTCGACGATTCGACAAACGGCTCCTTCCATTTGTATAAAATCTCGACTTCCGACGGATCCTTCAGCACGGCCTTCGGCGGCGGCAGCAATTACCGCACGGTGGATCCCGGGGTAAACAACAATCCCCTATTCGGAAACCCTCTGACCCTGGACAATGACTCCATGTATCTGGTCTCAAGCAGAGTATACGGAGCTTTAGGTGACCCCGACTGGTACATAGAAAAGCGGTCTCTTACCCACGGCGAACTGGATTCATTCTTTGGAACCGGAGGTGTTGTCTACGAGAATCTTTCCACGACCGAGACTGATGAATACCCTGAGACTATTTTCACCGATGACCTGAACGTCTTTGCGGGGGGCGTTATGCACAACGGCAGTTCCTATGAGTGGTACCTGCGGATCCTGGACAAGGTGAGCGGGGAATAAACCAGGCGGGGGGAGCGTGCTCCGTGCACCTCCCCCAATAAGGGGCTTCAAATAATAAAATTCCAAAAATCCGCCCCATTTTGCACTTAGGTACAATGTATTCCTCCCATAACGCGGCTACAATTCCGTATATACGCGGAGGTTGATGATGAAAACGTCAGGAACTGATCGTGTGCTGGTTGCCCTGGCCGTGCTCCTTGGTGTCGCGTTTGCGTCCGTGCAGGGCCAGGAAGAGAATCAGGTAACGGTGCTCGCGGTTCCGACGGGGGCTCTGCCGCTGGGCTCGAGCGTCGACTACTTTACCTTTGGCGCCGGGATCGAGCTGTCCGCGTCGTTTATTCCCGGCACGCTCAAGTACTTCGGCCTCAAGGCGGGAACGTCGTTTCTGACGCTGCCCCTCAACTCGCCGGCAGAAGACCATTCTATATGGACGCTGTCCGCCTTTGGCGGCCCCTTCGTGCGCCTGCCCTTCGGGGAGCGCTTTTCGCTGTACGCCAGCGGCCAGGGCGGCTACTACCAGTGGCAGGGTGCCGGCTGGGACGCCGGCGATGTGGCTGGCGGCGGCTTTGTCCTGGGCGGTAGCGGCGGTGCCCTGTTCAAAGTGGCTGGCAATTTTACGCTCGGCGCCAGCGTCTCGTACGACTACTACTCGAGCCTGTACAACGGCCTCGGCGTCAGCCTGGCTTTGAGCCTCGACTACCCGGGCATGGCCGCCCCGACGGGCTCGGTCATCCTCGAGGACATCAGGCTGCTACCCTTGTTCCCCGTGCTGTACAGCTACTACACCTCGCACCCGGTGGGCCAGGCCACGGTCGTCAACACCGGCAAGAAAGCGGCGCAGGACGTATCGGTGCAGTTCTACGTAGAGCGCTACATGGACAACCCGATGACCGTGGGCGCTACGTTCGACCTCGCCGCGGGTGAGCGCAGGACCGTCGACCTGTTCGCGCTGTTTACAGAAGACCTGATGGACATAACAGAAGGCACCAAGATATCCGCCAAGGTGTCGGCGTCCTACCCCGGGCGCAAGGACGTGTTCGTAAAGGATTATTCAACGGTGCTGGAGTTCTACAACCGCAACGCGATGATGTGGGACGACGACCGCAAGATAGCCTCGTTCATTACCGCCAAAGACCCCGAAATAATGAACTTTGCCAAGAACGTGGGCACCTGGATGCAGGCGGTAAAGAACCCGGCCATAGACGAGAACCTGCAAAAGGCGATGGCCGTGTTCGAGGCGGTACGAGCCTACGGCATCCAGTACGAGATAGACCCCTCGACGCCGTTCTCCGAGTTCTCGGAGGACGCGCACTCCATAGACTTTTTGCAGTTTCCCCGCCAGACGCTGCAGTACACCAACGGCGACTGCGACGACCTGACGGCGCTGTACACCTCGCTCCTCGAAGCCATAGGCGTGGAGACAGCTTTTATCACCGTGCCGGGCCACATCTACGCGGCCTTCGCGCTCAAGGGCACAGAAGAAGAAACGCGCAAGAGCTTCAGCACCGCGGCCGACCTGATATTCCTCGATGGCGTCGTTTGGCTGCCGGTGGAGATAACGATGTTCCAGGAGAGCTTCGAGAAGGCCTGGCAGGCCGGCGCCAAACAGTGGCGCGAGAACATCGACAAAGCGCAGGCAACGCTCTACCCCACGCGCGCGGCGTGGACCACCTACCAGGCCGTCGGCTTCTCCGGCGGCGGCAGCATCACGCTGCCAGACAAAGTCGTAGTCACGAAGGCCATGGCAGCCACCCTCAAGAAGCACGTAGACAGGGAGATATTCCCGCAGGTTTCCGCGCTTAAAAAGAAAATAGCATCGAGCAAGGGCGCTCCCCGCTACCGCAACACCCTCGCCGTGACGTACGCGCGCTACGGCCTGTACGACCAGGCCCTGGCCGAATTGAACGAAGTGATAAAAGCTCAAGCCTACCCGCCGGC
>JAFGUM010000075.1 GCA_016938515.1 Spirochaetales bacterium
AGCTAGTCTTGCCGAGTCCATGCGCCCCAGCCCGGCTTCGAAGGCGCAGGCGGCCATCACGCGCGCCTGGTTGTACAAAAAGCCGTCCGCCGTGAAACGCACCTCGACGAGGTCGCCGCGCCGCTCGACGTCGGCGGCGGCCAGGCTGCGGACGAAGTCGCGCGCGTCGTCTTTGGCGTTGGACAGGGCGCGGAAGTTGCGTTCGCCGGGTAGAACCGCGAGCGCAGCCGCGATAGCCCGCTCGTCGAGGCGAGCGCCTACGTGGAGCGACCAGCGCCGCGCGAAGGGATCGGGGTGCGGGCCGTCGTGGAAGCGGTACGCGTAGGTCTTGGAGAGCGCCCGATAGCGCGCGTGAAAAACAGGCACCGCCTCGCGCGCGCCGGTGCAGGCGAGGTCGGGGGACAGAGCATCATTCAGTCGCGCAGCAATTGCGACGGGGGCGAGCGCCGACTGGATCCAGAAATTGGCGGCTTGCCCGTCGGCGTGGACGCCGGCGTCGGTGCGGCCGGAACCTACCACGTTTATCTTCTCGCCGAGCAAGCTGGACAGGGCGTCCTCCAGCGTCTTCTGCACCGTGCGCGCACCGCCGCCGAGCCTCTGCCAACCGGAAAAGTCGGTACCGTCGTACGCGAGCACGAGCAGGATGTTCCGCTGGTCTGGCTTGGCCGAGCCCGACGTGGTCGAGCTCTGTCCCCGTTTTTCAGCCATGTTCTGTCCCCCTGGCATTTTTCGTTGCAACTCTGCCCCCGCGCGATTGCGCTCACGGTTAAAATTCCATTAAACTATGACTTATAACAGCGTGGACGAAAAGTCCCGCACCGGAGGAACTATGAAACGTTTTGTACTCGTGGCGGCGCTCATAGCGCTCGCGGTACCGTTCGCCGTTGCCCAGCAGTCGGTGAGCGCGTACACCACCCTCGAAGAGCCGCTGGCCAAAGCGCTCTTCGATAAGTTCACCGCCGAGACCGGCATCGCGGTCAGCTTCGTACGCCTGTCCGGCGGCGAAGTAGTCGCGCGCCTCGAAGCGGAGAAGGCCAATCCCCAGGCGTCCATCTGGGTTGGCGCGGTAGGCCTTGACCACATCACGGCCAAGGATAAAGGCCTTACCACTCCCTACAGGTCAAGGGCAGCCAGTAAAACACCAGCCGAGTTCAAAGACAAGGAAGGCTACTGGGTCGGCATGTACGTTGGTCCGCTCACCTTCGTCACCAACACCAAACGCGCCGAAGAGCTGGGCATCAAGCCGCCGACCAGCTGGGCCGACCTCCTCAAGCCCGAGTACAAAGGCATGATCCGCGTGGCCAACCCCAACACCTCCGGCACCGCGTACAACGTCCTCACGACGATGCGCTACCTGTACAAGGGTGACGAGGACAAGGTGTTTGACTACCTCAAGAAGCTCGACGCCAACATCGACCAGTACACGAAGTCCGGCTCGGCCCCCGGCAAGAGCGTCGCGATCGGCGAGATCCCGATAGCGATCGGCTACGCGCACGACCAGGTCAAGCTCAAGGCCGGTGGTGCCCCCGTCGTCATCACGGCGCCTAAGGAAGGCACCGGCTACGAACTGGCATCGATGTCGCTCGTAAAGGGCGGCAAGGATGCCGTCAACGCCAAGAAACTGTACGACTGGATCCTGTCCAGCCCGACCGCGCAGGCGGAGTTCGTTAAATACTACGTCGTACTCGTCGCGTCAGGCGCAGCCAAGCATCCGGATGCTCTTGCGATCAAGGAAATCAAGACAGTAAAGCAGGATTTCCTCTGGGACGGAAACCCCGACAACCGGTCCAGGCTCCTCAAACGCTGGGATGCCGAGATAGGCCTCAAGCGCTAAGCTACAATAGCCTCCC
>JAFGUM010000506.1 GCA_016938515.1 Spirochaetales bacterium
GGCTATGGAGATGGACGAGAATGATGAAGCCCCAGCCGGCTCGGTCGTCATCGTCAGATCACACGGCGTACCTCCGGCGACCATCAAGCACCTGGAAGAAGGCGGCGCGCTCATCGTCAACGCGACCTGTCCACGCGTTACGGCCAACCAGCGCGCAGCCGAGCAATTCGCGGCTGCGGGCAGGCTCGTCGTCGTGGCCGGCGATCGCGGGCACGGAGAAACGATAAGCGTCGCGGCTCACGCGCCGGGGGCGCTCGTCGTTTCAAGCGTAGACGAAGCGCGGGTACTCGAAACCGACCAAGCGCTGGCACTCCTCGCGCAGACGACGATGTCAGAGCGTGAGTACGACGCGATAAGGGATGTGCTGGCGGCGCGATACGCGGATATGATAGATGGTCGCGGCATCTGCGGGGCTACGCACGAGCGCCAAGCCGCTGTCCGTGAGCTCGTAGGCCAGGTGGAGGCGGTAGTCGTCGTGGGCGGAGCCAATTCTGCCAATACCCGCCGCCTCGCCGAGCTGGCCCGCTCCCTCGGCGTTCCTGCCTGGCGCATAGAATCCGCCGATGAGCTACCCACGGAACTGGCCGCCTTCAAGACGGTGGGGCTTACCGCCGGCGCGTCTACCCCGGATGCGGATATAGACGCAGTAGAAGCGGCACTACTGGCGTTGTCCAGCTGACGCCTAGTACATTGCCGCCGAGTTGAATCGGGTTTATCATATACTGGAAAGACGTAAACAATTGTACGGGACGCCCGCGGCTCGCGCGCGTCTTGCCTCATCGCTCGCAAGGAGGAACCCATGCTCGTAAAAGAACAGATGACAGCCAATCCCATTACCGTTACGCTCGGTACGACTGTACCGGACGCCCTTACCCTTATGCGGGAACGAAAAGTCCGGCGCTTTCCCGTCGTTGACAAGGCCGGCAAGCTGGTCGGTATCGTTTCGGAAAAAGACTTGCTGTACGCGTCGGCTTCACCCGCGACGACGCTCAACGTCTGGGAGATAAACGCGTTGCTGGCCAAGCTCCAGGTAGACCGCTACATGTCCAAGAACGTAGTCACCGTGGCAGAAACTACGCCTCTCGAAGAAGCCGCCCGTATCATGGCTGACAAAAAGATAGGCGGACTCCCGGTCGTGCGCGACGGCGCCCTGGTAGGCATAATAACCGAGACCGACGTGTTCCGCTCGCTACTGGAATTGCTCGGTGGACGCCGCAAGGGCCTTCGCCTGACCACGACGGTAGACGGCACCAAGGGCTCGTTCGCCAAGGTGGTAGACGCTATAGCCAAAGCCGGCGGCGATATAGTCGGGCTCGGTTGTTCCGAGGTAAACGAAGGCGGCCTCATTCATTGGCAGCTGACGATAAAGATACAGGAACTAAAGAAAGCCGAGCTGGAAAAGGCGATA
>JAFGUM010000507.1 GCA_016938515.1 Spirochaetales bacterium
GTCGCGGCGGGAACCGGCAGGTCGCCAAACGACTGCGTTACAGAGAACCCCGCCGCAGCCGTCGTCGTGGTGGCATTGCGGATCGTCAGCGTACGCGCTCCGGGGACAATCGTGCCACCGTCTACGGGTATTTGCCCATCCAGAATCAGCGTTGCCCTGCCGGATGCCAGGTAGAAAACACCCCTCCGCGTTACCGAGGTGGGGAACTCGAGGCTTTCCCGAGGGCCTACGTCGATTGAGAGGCCATCGTCGAGCGCTACCGGGTAGTGTTTGAACGAGTACCCGAAATCGCCCGAGGAGCCCGCTCCCACCAGCAGATAGAGTGGCTTTGAAGGCTCAGCGGGCTCAAAAGTCCACGAGCGGGATTGGCGATTCTGTGGCGGCTCCTTTCCAAGAGCGGTGGAGAACCTGCCGAAGCCTTTCTTCTGGATGGCAAAATCGAGCACGCCGAGGCTTCGCGCCGATACGCGCAGGATGTAGTAGCCCGTGTCGAGGGCGTACGTCTCCTCCCACGCCGGCGCCTGATTCCCTACAGTACCGTAGGCGTTGAAGGAGGAATCCAGCGGATAGAGTGTATAGAGGGCAGATCCCTGTATCTTGCCCGCTTTTTCCGCGATCTGATAGCTACCGGCTTCATCGACGCGCAGCACTACATACCGCTCGCCGGTACCATCAAGATTGCAGCGACCTCGGAACGGCTCGGAGCGCGAAAGGGGGGCAGAGAAATCTTCAACAATCGCCGCTCTTCTATCTTTACCGTAGCTGAGTACGAGGCCGGTAAGAGGGATCTCCGGCGCTATCGTCCTCGCGGCGACGATGGTAAGCAAGCCTCCGTGATCAGCGCGAATCTCCGTTGGCTGCGCAGGATCGAGTCTGCGGAAAGCATCGACGTGAACCAGCTCTCCAGACGCGGCTTCGACGCGGAGGAGGGCTGGGCCGTACGGCACGCCGAGGGAGCATCTGAGGTCTGTCGAGTCTTTGTAAATTTCAGCGCCATAGTCCGCCGCGAGCCTGTCCTTCCCCGGTTCGTACGACCGCGACGCGAATGAGGCGACGCCCTTGGTCTCCCTGGAAAGCCATGCGGTGTCAACGTCATCAACCAGTATAAAGTCGCGGCCAAACGGTGACACACGGAGGTCGAGCCTGCCGCCAACCGGCATGGACATAAAGCCTGATCGAATGTGCAAGGGGTTGCGTCCGTCATCCTTCTCCCATGGCTGACCAGTCGCGCCGTACAGCCGCGCCAGGTAGAGCCCCTTTTTGGCAAAAACCGACGCGCAGGCGTAGCCCATCGGCCTGCCGGCTTCGACCTGCCGAGTCTCGCGAACAGGATACGAACCAACCAGGTACTGGCCTTCGCGCCAGAGTTCAAGAGTCGACAGGCTTCGGCCCAGAGCCTCAATCTCAATCGCGCCATCCTCGCGCAGCTCGATCCAGTACGAAGCGGCTTGCAGGTCTTTCAGCGACCCACTCGTCACGGTGCCGGGTATGAGAATCGGCCATGCCGAGCTTTTAAGCCCGTTGATCTCGGTAAAGGCCCGCGCGGAGATCCGTGGACGTTCTTCCGCTCCGATTGTGCCGTCTATCTGAACTCGATATTCGCCCGCGTCGAGGGTAATGTCTATTCGCCCGTCCTGTACACCCGTGGCTCCGCTCCTCGCTATCTGTCCTTCCATCTTGTCGTGGAGGCTTATGGGAACGCCGGTTGAAGACTCGACGAGTATGCGTACCCTGGCGGCTTCAGCCACTTCGATCAGCGCGGAATTGCCATTCAGCGTTCCTACTGAAATTGCTGTTCCCATCTGTCCGTATATCGGGAACGTGAGCAAGGCCAAAACAAACGTCAGATAGTTACGCATGCGAACCTCGATTGTAGCGAGTGGATAAAAATGGTGTAGTCTGCAATTAGATTCCCTTTTGCGGCTAAAACTGTCAATGCCGGAAGGGTGCCGGTGTCGCTGTTTGACAGTATATATTTAAAATGATAGCGGTTGCATACACGGGATGACGAGAGGCAACAGTATTCCGGCAAAACAGAATGTATATAGTTGAGAGTGACGCGTTTGTTATATAGGATCTTGGCTTCGTGTTTTCATGTAGCGTTGCGATAAGCGAATAACCAGCATCAATCCCGCCAGCGCTCCCGCGCTGTTGAGCCACACGTTTGTCATTACCAACAGCGCGGCTGCCGTTACCGCGATGATTCGCTCAACACCTTGGAGGAGCACCCCTGCCCAGCCTTCGAGGGCGAGCGCTATCAGTGCTACAGCCGATACCGAGAGACCCAGCGCGTAGAGTGTTTCACCCGCACTGGTACCAAGGATGAGCAGACCAGGGTGATACAGGTACAGGTATGGAATGATGAAACCGGCTATGCCGAGCTTGAAGGCGAGGTATCCCGTTTTCGTCGCATTGGATCCCGCCAAACCTGCGGCGGCGTACGACGCAAGGGCAACTGGAGGCGTGATGAAAGAAATGATGGCGAAGTAGAACACAAAAAGATTTGCTCCCAGAGATGAAACACCCGCGTTGAGCAAGGCAGGAGCGCCTACCGCAGCAGCTACTACGTACGCCGCGGTGGAAGGCAGCCCCATGCCGAGTACGATGCACGCGAACATGATCATCAGTAGCATTGGAAAGAGGTGCCCCCCTGAAAGCTCGACGACTATCTGGGCAAAGCGGACTCCTATGCCGGTCATGCTGACGATGCCGATTACGATTCCGGCCGAAGCGCACGCTACCGATACTGGAATAGCGGTACGGGCTGTATTGATACAGACTTTTTTCAACTCATCCCAGGGGAAGCGATGGGTAAGCACCAGCGATTTGACTATACCTATGCCCAGCATGGTCGCGATGGAGAACAGAGCTGCGTATCCCGCGGATAGTCCGACAACGAGCA
>JAFGUM010000508.1 GCA_016938515.1 Spirochaetales bacterium
TTCGCGGCGATGCGATCCATAGCCGTGGCGGGAGCCTTTTTCCCCGATGTACTGGTGACCGGAGAGCGTTTCCGAGTCGTGTGGCGGCCGGCCCGATTTGTGTCCGAGGTAGGCGCGCTGCTCAGCGCTGTCGAGCGCGTCGCCACGGCACCGCGAACAGCAGCGCCACGCTCTGTCCCTCGCAGCTCCGGCTCTGTCCCCGACGCGCGTTCGACCGTAGAAATTATGGCAGCGGCGTTCTTGACCGAAGCGCTTGTCGCCGCGGGGTTTACGCCGCCCTCGAAACGGGAAGCCGACCATCCGGTGTCCCGTGCCCTGTTCTCGGGAAAACACGTACCGTGTGTCGCCCCGGGAGAGCGGGCTCTGCCAGCGGCTCTGGATTCGTGGCTGTCGGTGTACGAGCTGATGGGCAGGCGTTTGCCGCTGGAGTTGCGCGTTGAGGAAGCCCGGTCTTCAACTGACTCCCGCGGTTTTCGCCTGTCTGCCAGCGTAGCCAGCACGGAACAGGGCAAAGGGGACAGAGCTTCGCGCGTTTCGCTGCACACCGTCGCCCGGCTGGGCACTGGTGCAGCGACAGACGCTCTGGCGTTTGTAGCCCTTCTGTCAAACTTCGTACCCGCCCTCGGGCTACTCGGAGCCAGGCCATGGGCACAGCTGTCTATGGAGGAACTTGCTGCCTTTGTCGTTGAGGCGGCGCCGCTCTTGCAGGGATTTGGCGTTTCAATCGTTCTTCCCAGAAGCCTGAGAAAGCTGCTAACGCCGCGGCCTGCCCTCGTAGCCACGAAGAAAGCCAGCTATACGACGTACCTCGACCTGAAAACGGCCTTCTCCTTCGACTGGGCGGTCGCGATTGGTGACGATCGCGTGTCGGCCGCCGAGTTTGCCGAGCTCGTCGACGCTGGCCTCAGCCTCGTGCGCTGGCGCGGTGCATGGGTGCGGATAGAGCCATCGGAGGCTGCGCGGCTTCTGTCCCGCGTGTCCGGACGAGCCGAGCTGGACGCCGGAGAAGCCCTGCGCACAGCTCTGTCCGGCGATGTCGCCGTAGATGGAGCCCTCGCGCAGGCCGTCGAGAAGCTCCTCGGGTCAGGCCGGAGGGCTTCTGACGACGCACCGCTACCCGCATCGCTTCATGCCAGCCTGAGGACGTACCAGGAACGCGGATACCGGTGGATGATAGGCACCTGGGAACGGGGATTCGGGTGCTTGCTGGCCGATGATATGGGACTCGGCAAGACCGTGCAGACCATAGCCGCCGTGCTCTATCTCAAGGAAACCGGCCAGCTTGAGGCGGGAGCCCTCGTATGCGCACCAGCGTCGCTGCTGTCAAACTGGGAGCGGGAGCTGCAGAAGTTTGCGCCATCGCTGAGCGTATGCTCGTACTTCGGCACGGGGCGTCGTCTGTCCAAGGCCGATGTCACGCTGTCGAGCTATGAAACCTGGCTGCGCGACCAGAAAAAGCTGGAATCCAGAGACTGGAGTCTATCCGTTCTGGATGAAGCGCACTACATCAAGAATCCGCAGTCGAGACGGGCGCTCGCCGTAAAGGCGATACGAACGACAAGACGACTTGCGCTGACGGGAACTCCCGTTGAAAACAACCTGGCTGAGCTATGGAGCATTTTCGACTTTACGCTACCTGGGTACCTTGGAACGTTGCCGCTGTTTTCCCGTGAGTACCGCAAGCCGATAGAGCTGGAGCGCTCCGAGGACGCAGCCGCCAGGCTACGGGCTGTGACGGCGCCGTTCATCATGAGGCGGCTGAAAACAGACGCGACGATAGTAACCGACCTGCCGGACAAGATCATAGTAAACGAGTACGCGGGCCTGACGCCTGAGCAGGCAGCCCTGTATGAAGCCGTGGCGTCGGAAGGCCTCGCCTTTATCGCGACAGCCGCGCCCGAAGAACGCCTGGGCGTCGTTCTCGGGATGATCACCGCCCTCAAGCAGGTATCAAACCATCCGCGCAACTATGATGGCGAGAGCGCGGGCTCCTCGGATCGTTCCGGCAA
>JAFGUM010000509.1 GCA_016938515.1 Spirochaetales bacterium
GTGAGCACGGGCACCGTGAGCACGGGCACCGTGAGCACGGAAACCGTGAGCACGGCTGTTGTCCGAGCTGCCAATGCGCAGCCAGACGAATGGCAGCTCGGGGAAGCGGGCACTCGTTTCCAGACGCCGGCAAGAATAAGCGCCGCGGGCGCTGGAGCCGCTGGCGCAGGCGGAGCCTTGATGGCCACCGGCTTTGGCCTGTGCCTGGCGAGCGCCCTCGTCGCGGGCGGCACCTGGCGCCGAAAGCTGGGCACGTCGGGTTCGCGCATCCTTCTTCCCAGCGCGATTACCATGATCGTTGGCCTTATTCCTCGCCTCATCGTACCCGGCTCCCTCATCAGGCTACCAGCGGCTGACGCGGCAGCCTCGCTGCCAGCACTGGCAGAGTACCTCCGCTTCGCCTTTTCAACGCTCAGCGGGGGCTTCCTCACGGCGGGTCTCATAGGCGTGGGCATTGGTACCCTGCTCGTGTCCATCCAGCGTATCGTCCCACCAAGCGAAGACGAAGAAGACGAAGGCTACGCGTGAAGTCTCCAGACTCGGCCTCTCCCAATACGCACGCGGGGCCAGACTCCAGTGAGTCGTTTCTGCTGAGCCTCGGGTTTCCGAACATACGGGTGCACCGTTCGTTTGACCACTTTGATTTTACGAAGCCCGGACGGCGCATCCTCGTCATCGGCCCCATGGGATCAGGCAAGACCGAGTACAGCGCGCGAGTGTGGAGAGATTCCCGCGTCGCCCAGAAAAAAGGCGCCACCGTAGCTTCGAGCACCACGAGCGCTGGCGCAGACAGGCGCGTACTTCACTTCGTCCGCTTTGGCATAGACAAGGATCGCTTCAAAGAGTACCCGGAGGACGCCCTGCCCTACCGCGGCGGCTACGAACGCTGCGGGGAAGCCATCAGCGCCGCGGGTGATTCATTCGCCCTCGAGACCATCATGGCCGATCATCCCGAAGCCGGCACCTGGATTCTTGACGAAGCGTCATTCTACGACGAGCGCGTAGCGTACCTCATGCGCAATGAGTCAGAATCGCGAGGCCTTGTGTTTATCCTTCCTACGCTCCTCTTGAACTTCCGCAGGGAAATATTCAACCAGACGGCTCGCCTTCTCCTGGAAAACGCCACCGATGTCTTCCCGCTTACGGCCTACTGCGAGCACACCGACTGCATAGACGACTCGCTGTATACGTACCGCTACTACGTCGTAGACGGCTCAGAATGCCCCGCGCTGTACTTTGACCCCCTCATCATCGTGGGGGGAGACCGCCTCAAGGATGATCCTCGCGAGCCAAACTACTGTACGCGCTGCGACACGCACCATTACCTGCCGGGCAAGGAGTACACGTTCTTTACGCTCAAGCCTCTCGGCGAAGCGGCGTCGCGGGGAGACCTGAAGCCGCTGCTGGCCGAACTGGCGGCCATAGCCGGCAATATCGAGCACTCCCGCCTGTACGCCAGCCTCAAGAGACTCCACCTTGACGTCCCCGCTCCCAGCCCTGAAAACATGGCCTCTCTCCTCGTTCCGTGCATAGCCGAGAAAGCCCTGTGCTACCTGTACGCGGAACAGAACCTGCTGTCTACAGAGCAGCTTCGTCGAGTCGTGTCGGATCTGGGGCTGGACAGGGAGTACCTGCGCAAGAGACTTTCAGACAATCACCGGCCTCTCGACCTGTAATTTACGGGGTCAGTTTTCTTTTCTGTGCTATGCTTGTAGTATGGCATCAGGTATGTCTGATCACGTCAACGAGCGGGTCGCGGCCCTTTCCAGAACAGAGCGCCAGATCGCCGGTGAGCACTGGTACGTGCTGGACAACGCCGCAGCTTTTATGCCCGCTCTCACCAGCCCCACGCAGACACTCGTGTTTCGCATATCGGCGACGCTTACTGAACGCGTTCACCTGCCTTCACTGCAGCTCGCAATGGCCAACCTGGCGCCACGCTTTCCATACTTCCTCGTAGAACTGCGTCACGGTTTTTTCTGGTACTACCTGGAACCTACTCCGGGTAGGGTACCCCAGCCGGTAGCCGACTCCAGGTACCCGTGTATGCACCTGCACGCCAGGCGCAGGGGGCAACTCCTGTACAGGGTACGCCCCTTCGGTTCTAGGATAGCCGTCGAGTTTTGCCACGTACTCACCGATGGGAGCGGCGCTCTCATCTACATACGAGCACTGCTGGTGGAATATCTCCGGCTGAGGGGAGTGGACTGCCCCGACGCGCCGGGGGTGTTCCGCCCCGCCGACACCCCGGCTCCAGAGGAATCGGAAGATTCGTTCCACCGCTGGTACCAACCAGGCGTACCGTTTCCACCACCCGTGGCAAAGGCGTTTCATGCTCCGGTTCGTCCTCTGGCTCCAGGCACGTTTCGCATCATAACAGGAGAAGTGCCGCTTGCCGGCGTAGTGGCCAAGACAAAAGAGTATGGAGTCAGCGTTACAGAATTCGCGGCTGCCCTGTATTTGGCGAGCCTCCAGGATCTGTACCACTCGTTACCGCCATCGAAGCGGCGCCATCGTCCGACTCGACTCGCCGTGGAGGTGCCCATCAACCTGCGCAAGCTCTTTCCGAGCTCGACTCTGCGCAACTTTACCCTGTACGTAACACCGTCACTAGACACGAGGCTCGGCTTGTACGACTTTGACGAGATAGTTAGAATCGTCCACCTGTACATGCAGGCAGAAGTGAACAGGAAGTCACTGTCCAGGCAGATATCCCGTAACGTGGCGGGTGGGCGCAGCATGGTGGTACGGCTGATGCCGCTGTTCATCAAGGCGCTGGCGGCGCACTGGGTGTTTAAAAACATGGGTGAAGATACGGTTTCCGGCATCGTAACGAATATGGGCCTCGTGGAACTACCACCTCCGGTGGCTTCGCGGATCAAGAGCTTCGAGTTCATTCCGGCGCCAAGCCGGCGGCTCAGGAGTAACGCGTACCTGATCAGCTGGAAGGACACGCTGTACGTAACCTTCGGTTCCACCACCTCGTCTACGGAACTGGAGCGTCTGTTCTTCAAGCGGCTTACGGCCATGGGGCTTTCCGTGGTCGTACAATCGAATGGGTGAGGGTAATCTATGGCTATATGCGTACACTGTGGTGTTGAACTGGGTA
>JAFGUM010000510.1 GCA_016938515.1 Spirochaetales bacterium
GAAGGCGCGCGCCGCTCCGGTAGGGACCTAAATCGAAGCCGACAGCCCGGGAGAGCTGAGCGTTGTCACGATGTCGTCAAAATCGTCTGCCTTGACGGTGATGACCACGGAAGCCACGTCCGCAGGCAGGCTACCGGCGCGGCTGTCCGAGCGACTGTCTGCCTTCGAGCCAAAGTCCACGACGACGGTACCCGTAGCGGCGAACATAAGTGGCGAAGAGCAGGAAACGGCGGCGGCTACCGACGCCACGATGCTCATCACCGCGGCAAACCGCGCAAACCTGTATTGTGCTGACCGCATGCCATCCCCCGGGGAAGTATCGAGTTCTTACAGTATAGCGTCAGGATGAATGGATTTCTACATTCGCACTAAACCCGGGAGCGCGGGTTAACCCGCGAGCGCGGGTTTCCGCTCTGATTTACTCAATCCAGGCTGAAAAGTCCTTGAACGCCCCGCCGCCACCAAGGGTGCGAAGCGCCACGGTAGCGCCTGAATCGCGGCCAAAAAAGGTTCGGTACACCGCGCGCAGCACGCCGTCCACGGATATGGCGATGTATTCAGCGCTCGGGTCGTACACCACTTCTACGAGACGCCACGCTGCGACGCCATCCTCGAGCTCGGCGTCGAACATGCGCTCCATCACCACGTCGTTGTCGGAGCGGTACAGCTGCAGGTAGGTCGCTTCGTCACCGCGTTTGGCTCTGTCCCTCGTGAACCAGACGAGGAGGCTCTTGCCCTCGCCGTAGCCGCTCTTTTTCTTGACGTCCTCCACGAAGAGGTGCAAGCCGAGGCCTATCCAGCCCGAGCCACTGGATCGCGTGCTAAAGCGGTACAGCATGGCCGCGCCGCCCTGCGCCAGCGGCATCTCGAGCCGCGAGAAATACTGCGACGCGTCGGACTGCGACGCCGTCTGCCCGGCTATCTTCCAGGCGCCCATCCGGGCTACGGAACCTTCAAACCCGGTGCGGACTCTTTTGGTAAACTTGGATGTATCCAGGGACCAGCCCGACACGTAGCCGGTAGCTCCGCTGGAAGCGGTAGCTCTGTCCCTCGTTACGGTGCCCGCGGCCAAAGCCGCCGCCAGCGCCGCCTCGGCTTCCAGCCTGGACGCTTCGCTGGCCTTCAGCATGGTTTCAGCCGCGTTTCGGGAGGCAATAGCAGCGTCGCGAACGGCCAGCGCGGCGTCGCGCTCCACCGTGATGGCAGCTACGCGTCGTTCGGCGGCCGCGACCGCTTCGGCGATTTCAGCCGCTGTGGCCGGAGCGGCAACCGGTGCGGCGGCTGGC
>JAFGUM010000511.1 GCA_016938515.1 Spirochaetales bacterium
GCGCCGATGCGGAAGCCGAATCCCCTATTCTCCACAATCAGAAGCCCGCCGACCGGCGGGCTTTTTCAATGGTGGAGAAGAGGGGATTCGAACCGAGCGAGCGCCGACGCGAGCGCATAGCGTAGCGCTCGCGCTACTGGAATCTGCGGCTCAGGACTTCGCCTTTCTCGTAGTAACGTCAAACACCACGGCCGCGACGAGTACCGCACCACGGATGATGTACTGCAGGGAGATGTCGGTGCCCATGAGGTTCATGCCGCTCGTGAGCGACATATAGACGATAGCGCCGATAAGGGAACCGGTTACCTTGCCCACGCCGCCAGCGGAGGATACGCCTCCTATGTAGGCGGCTGCTATCGCGTCCAGCTCGAAGAGCGTACCGGCGGTCGTCGTAGCCGACTGTAAGCGCGACGTGAAAAGTATGCCGGAGAGCCCGCACATAAGTCCCATCGAACCGAATACCCAGAGCGTGATCTTCTTGACGCTGATGCCGGACAGCTCCGCTGCCTCGGGGTTGCCACCCACCGCGTAGATATGCCGCCCCAGTATGGTCCGCGTCGTTATAAAATGGTATACCACCACCACTACGATGACGATGGCCAGCGTCCAGGACATGCCGTTGTATCCGGCAACCACCCAGGAGATGAGGCCGAGGACGATGGAGATGAACACCAGCTTGAGAGTGAACATGTCACGGGACAGCACCTCGAAGCCGTAGGACTGGCGATCCTTTCTGTCGCGGATGGACTGAAGCACGAACCAGACTATGGCCGCAAAGCCGATGAGCAGCGTCAGCTTGTGCAACTCCGGCAGGAAAGACGACTCGGCGGGGAAGATATCCGGTATATAGCCGTTGCCTATAGCGTTGAAGGCGTCGTTGGGGACGATGATGGTGCCCGTCTTGAGCGTTACGAGCAGCAGTGCGCCGCGGTAGATGAGCCAGCCGGCCAAAGACGCCACGAACGCGGGTATACCGACGTGCGCCACTAAAAAGCCGGTTATGAGCCCAGCCAGCGTTCCCATTACAAGAGCCATGAGGATGGCCGCCCATACGGGAAAGCCCCAAGCCGTCATCGCGATGGCCGTGAGGGCGCCCAGGAACCCCGACAGGAATCCAACCGACAGGTCTATGTGTCGTATGACGATGACCAGCGTTATTCCTATCGCGAGCACCGCTATGTAGCCGGTCTGGTTAAGGAGATTGGCTATATTGCGTGACGATATGAACACGCCATCGGTAGTGATGGTAAAGATGCCCATGATGACCAGCAGCGCGATGTACATGCCGTATTCCCGGATATTGCTCCGGATGACGGCGCGGAAATCCTTGAGTATCACGTAGACCTCCTCAGCTCGTGGCCAGCTGCATTATTTTTTCCTGCGTCGCTTCCGTGGCCGGAAGCTCGCCCGTTATCCTGCCCGTCGATACGACGTAGATGCGGTCGCTCATACCGAGTACTTCGGGGAGCTCGCTCGAAATCATGATGATGCTCATCCCCTGGTCAACGAGCTTGTTCATAAGGGTGTAGATTTCGTACTTAGCGCCTACGTCTATGCCTCGTGTCGGCTCGTCGAGTATGAGTACGTCTGGCTTGACGAAGAGCCATTTTGCTATTGAGACCTTCTGCTGGTTGCCGCCGGATAGATTGAGCACCTTCTGCGTGATGCTGGGTGTTTTTATGGTGAGTGCCGTGCGGTATTCCTCGGCTACCTTGGACTCGCCGTTGGCATCGACGACGCTCCTGGTGGCCAGAGCCCTCAGGTTGGCCAGCGTGATGTTCTGCTTGACGTCTTGTATAAGTATAAGGCCGTTCTTCTTCCTGTCCTCGCTGGCGTAGGCGATGCCGGACTCTATGGCGTTTCGCGGCTCGGAGAAGCTTTTTTTCTGCCCTTTGACCACAATCTCGCCGTCGAGCCGGAAGCCGTCCGGGTTGCCGAAGATGCTACGGGCAAGCTCCGTACGTCCCGATCCCATCAGGCCTGCGAAGCCGACGATCTCGCCCTTGTGAACGTGGAAGTTGACGTTCGTAAGCAGCGAGCGGCCGAGGCCGTGGGAATAGACGGTCCAGTCCCTGACCTGCAGGACTATTTCATCCGATATCTTCAGCGTACGTCTGGGATAGACGTCGTCTATCTCGCGACCGACCATGTGCTTTATGAGGACGCCTTCGGAGACTTCGCCGCGCGCGGCGTCGAGCGTGCAGACCGTCTGGCCGTCCCGTAGCACGGTGACGGTGTCGGCGATGCGGATGACTTCCTTAAGCTTGTGGGAGATCATGATGCAGGTGACCCCATCGCGTTTGAGGCCGCGGAGGATGTTAAGGAGGTTGTCGCAGTCGTCCTCATTGAGGGCGGCGGTCGGCTCGTCCAGGATGAGTATCCTGACGTCGCGGCTCAACGCCTTGGCTATCTCTACGAGCTGCTGCTTGCCCACGCCCAGGTCGCGCACCTTGACCGACGGGTTCAAGTCGAGCCGGACCTTCTTGAGCATCTCGGTGGCTTTCTTGATCGTTTCGTTAAGGTTGACAGTAAGGCCCGACTTGAGCTCATGCCCCAGGAGGATATTGTCGTACACGGTCATGTCCGGTACCAGCGCCAGTTCCTGGTAGATGATGCCGATGCCGGCCCGCTCGCTGTCGGCTATTCCATTGAACTTCTGCGCTTGCCCCTGCAGGAATATTTCGCCGGAATAGTCGCCGTGCGGGTACACGCCACTCAGCACCTTCATCAGCGTAGACTTGCCCGCGCCGTTTTCCCCGACCAGGCAATGGATCTCACCCTGCGCCACGCGGAAGCTGACGTCGCTAAGCGCGCGTACGCCGGGGAAGGTTTTGGTGATGTTCTTCATTTCGAGGATGGGAGTCGTCATCTTTCCGGCCTCCGTTGCGGATTGAACGCTTCTGGAAACATGACGGGGGCGGACGGCTTAACCGTTCGCCCCCGTCACATCAATCATCGATGCTGTCGCGCGATCATTCCAGCCCGGAGAAGTAGCTGGGCGGATAGTAGCCGGAATCCACGATGGCGGACTTTACGTTGTCCCTGGTCACGGTGATAATGGCCGAGGGTTTGGCGGGGATGTCGGCTTTGCCGTTGTTATAGGTCGTGGTCTTGGCGGGAGAGCCGCCCTTGAGGTAGGCGACGGCCGCGGCGATGGCGTCGTTGACCAGGACGCGGACGTCCTTGAGGACGGTCATGGACTGCTTGCCGTTGATGATGTACTGGATGGAGGCTACTTCAGCGTCCTGTCCGGTAATGTAGAACTTCTTTACGTCGCGATCGGCGGCGTATACGTCTGCGATCGCGCGGGCGGTGCCGTCATTGGGGGCGCAGATGAACGTAGTGCCCTTGTAGGCTTTCTTCGCCTTGGTCATGTCAGCTTCGGCCTTGTTCTTGGCTACGCTGAAGTTCCAGTCGGTGGTTACCTGCCCGATGATCTTGCCCAGCTCCTCGCGAGTCAGCTTGGCCTTGGACATCAGCTTGACGGCTTCGGTGGAGTTGCGGACGATGAAGGTGCCGTCGGCGATCTTTGGCTGGAGCACGCTCCACGCACCTTCGAAGAAGATGAAGGCGTTATTGTCCGACGCGGCGCCGGCGTACAGGTACAGGTTGTTGCCCTTGCCGGAAGCATTCTTGACGAGGTAGTCGCCCCACGCCGCTCCGACGGCGAAGGAGTCAAAGGTTACGTAGTAGTCGACGGATGCGGTCTCGCGGATCAGGCGGTCGTAGGAGATGACCTTGACTCCGGCTCTTCTGGCCGCGTCGGCTGCCGCGGCAGCGGCGGTGCCGTCCTGCGGGCAGATGATGAGCACCTTGATCCCCTTGGTTATCAGGGATTCGACGTTTGCTTTTTCCTTTGCGGAGTCACCCTGACTGAACAGGATCTCCACGTCGTAGCCGGCCGCGGTGAGCGCGGATTTGAACCTGGCTTCGTCTTGGAGCCACCTGGGCTCGTCCTTGGTCGGAAGCACGATGCCGACTGGAAGACTGCCCTGGGCAAAGGCCGTGGTGACCATGCCCGCAAGCATGAGCAGCGCGAATAGGATGGCGATAGTACGTTTCATGAATACCCCCTCTACGGATTTCGCGGCTCTAAGCCGCAGGCACAAGTATTGACGGGTATCCGTAATCAGTCTTGAAGAACTTGCGAGCAATGATCTTCACTTAACGCCTCAGTAGGTTGCCCAGGCGCGCGGTAGCACTTTGCCGCACGCTCGGAAAGGGAAAAATCCAGATTCCGGCGCCGCTGATTGCTCGTCAGCGGACGTTGCGGTACACGTCAGCCGCGGCGTGGAAGCCATCCCTGATGACGGTGGCGTCCAAGAGGTCCCGCGTGACCAGTATCGGCTCCAGGCGCACGTACGGCACGTTGTAGCGGCCGTCGTTTATGCTGGCGTCGGTCTCGATCTTTTCGTTTCTGGCCAGCATGACGGCGTAGCCCGCCGCCTTGAGCGCCAGGCGCTCGATCGGCTTGTACACGGTGGCGTATTGCGAGCCCTCCGCGATTCGCTGACAGGCGGCCAGCTCGGCGTCCTGCGCCGCTATGATAACGCCGCCCATCATACGGTTCTCGGACAGCACTGATATGGCCGCCTCCGCCAGCATATCGTTGCCGGCGATGATGGCGTCTATGTCTCGCACGGTTTCCAGAAGCTTTTCCAAGGCCGTCTTTACTTCATCGCTATCCCAGGTCGCTGGCCACAGTTCGCCGACCAGAGCCAACGAGTCGGACGCCGTCAGCGAATCGATGACGCTGTGGATGCCGGTGTTGAGCATCATGGCGTTGTTGTCTGAGCTGGCTCCGTTGATGATGACTAAACTGCCGCGGGGAACGGCCTGGGTTACAGCCTCGGCCATGAGGCGGCCCACCTTCTCGTTGTCGAAAGAAATGTACAGGTCCACGTTGGCGTTGCGCACGAGCCTGTCGTAGCTCAGCACCCGTATGCCCTTGCCGCGTATTTCGGCGATGACCGTGGCCAAGCGATCCGCATCGTTGGGCACTACGACCAGCACGTCTATGCCGGCTTTGGCCATTTCCCGTATCTGCAGCTCCTGGGTCTCGTGGTCTTGGTCCGCGACGCGAAGGAGGACATCCGCGCCCAGTTCCCGGACGGAGCGCGTAAAGATGTCGACGTCGCGCTGCCATCGTTCTACGACCAGTGAGTCCAGGGAAAAGCCGATGAGCGGCGGCTCTATCGGGTCGGATTTCTTGCCTGCACCCCCGCAGGAGCAGGCTAGTGCCGCAGTGGCTACCATCGCCAAAGCGGCGGTGCGTAGATGGCGTGACTCAATACTCAGCATCGGTATCCTCCCTGTGCCCGGAAGAAAAGGCGGTGGGTGTGCACCCCGTAACCTTCTTGAACAGTCGCGAGAAGTAGTTGGGATCGGGATACCCGCAGGCGGCGCTTACCTGTTTGATGGACGCGTCCGGCTCAATCAAAAGCTTCTTCGCCCGCTCCATCCTGACCTCCGTGAGGAAGTCCGAAAAGCCGCGTCCCGTTTCCTCGACGAGCAGGCGTGATAGGTGGCTGGGGGACAGCGGGATCTCGGCGGCGACCGATTCAAGAGATATCTGCCGGCCATAGTTCTCTTTTATATATGCGATGGCGCGTGCGGTAGGAGCCGACCAGCGCGGGGCGCGCCGCGAGGCTTCCGACAGCGCGGCGAATCGCACGCGCGCCGAGATGCCCATGCCGATCGCGCCGTCGGCTGTACGAAGGTCCTCAAAATCCATATACTCGCGCGCCTCGTCCAGCGTCAGATAGCTGCGCCGCTCGAATTCCCGGTACGCCTCGGCGAACAGTGCGATGAGCCTGTACCTGTCGGGGGATGGCACATCCCTGCCCCCGGGCAGGGACTCGAGAGCCTGCTCCAGGGCGACGCGGGCTCTACCGGCGTCGCCGCCAACCAACGAGGAGACGAATGCTCTGGCGTCTTCCCAGCCGCTCGCCGAAGCCGAGCCACCGTCCGCCGTACCGAAAGCTCGCGATACCGCGGACGGAGCGGCATCGGAGGCGGGTGCTGTTATGCACGGGAGGTTCATAGTCTCCCTGAACGCGAGCGACCATGACTGGTTGGCCTCGTGCAGCGGACTAGCCGGAGCGTACCCTATTTTGAGGATGCTGTGCGCCAGCTCCGGCTCGTGGGCTTGCTCCACGACCGACCGAAATACCGCGATGCTGGCTTCTGCGGCTTCGCTCGAGGCAAGCGGGATGAGCACGACCGTGAAGCCAGCCATGAACGGCCCGACAAGTGCCCGCGTCTTGTATCGGACCGTAGATCTGAACCCTTCGTAGAGGCCCCGCGCCTCGGCCTCGGGATCCGGCGACCCGGGCACGGGCAGGAATGCGGCTGCCGCTACGGTGGCCCATGGCTGGCTTATGCCGAGAGCGGCTCGGTACCGCTCCGCGTCGAACCGGTCGCTTTCGTCCATCATGACGGCGCGGAGAAAGGCTTCTTCCACGAAGGATCTGAGGCGTTCTTCCCGCTCGCGGTGCTCCATTTCACGTTTTTCTATCTCGAAGCGGCGGTCGGCGATGCTCGCGGCGGCACGCAACGCGGAAGCCAGCTTGTCTTTGGCTACGGGTTTGAGGAGGTAATCCAGGACGCCCAGCTCCATGGCTTCACGGGCTATGTCGAATCGCTCGTAGGCGGTGACCAGGATAAAGACGCAGGACAGGCCGCGCGCCCGGATCTCGCGTACGGCGTCCAGACCCGAGATGCCCGGCATCCAGATGTCCATGAGCACGATGTCCGGCGCCAGCGCCAGGGCCATCTCCACAGCCTCGCGGCCGGACGACGCGTTACCGGCGACGGTGAACTCATCTGACAGATCGCGGCGAACCATCAGTTCGATGGCTTCTACCACCGGATGCTCGTCGTCTACTACCAGCAAGCGCTTCATCGAATACCCCCTTCCGCCGGTAGTCGGATGCGTACGATTGTCCCGTGGCCTGGCGTGGAGTTCAGTTCGACTCGCCCGCGTCCATCGGTGGCCAGGCTAACCCTGCGAATGACGTTTCTGAGGCCTATGCCAGCACCGGTCGGCTCATCGTCGCCTGTTCCCTCAGTGATGATTCGCTCTATCTCCTCACTGGACATGCCGTCGCCTGAGTCTTCTACCGACAGCACCGCCTCGCCGTCTTCCATAAAAGTGCGTACCAGTACGGTGCCTCCCTGCTCGCGTTTGGCCAGGCCATGGCCCACGGCGTTTTCCACCAGCGGTTGCAGGACAAGAGCCGGGGTTTCTACTCGGAGCGTGTCGTCTTCCGCGTCCACCTGAAACGAGTAGCGCTCGCCGAAACGGAGACGGAGTAGCCAGATGTAACGCCGTACGCATTCCAGCTCGTCGGAGACGCGAACCGACCGGGACGGTGGTTTGAGCGCGTAGCGGATAAATTCTGCCAGATTCTCCATGAAGTCTCCCGATCGGTCGGCACCCTCCGACAGGGCTAGCTGCTGCCCGGCTGCCAGGGTGTTGAACAGGAAATGCGGGTTTATCTGCGTCTGCAGAGCCAGGAGCTCGGCGTCCTTGAGCTTGTGGTCCATGTCCAGGAGACGTACGCGCTCTTCCATGAGGCTGCGCTCGAGGTCGGCTTTGGCTTTCTGTTCTTCGAAGGCGAGTCGTACGCTCTCGCGCATGCTGGCAAATGACGCGGCCATGACGCCGATCTCGTCGGGGCGTCCCGGTGCGGGCAGGTCGTGGTCGTAATCTCCCCGCCCAAGGGCTTCCGCCGCGAGAGCCAGTTTGGCCAGAGGTTCTGTAAGCCGGTACGAGAAATTGACCAGTATAGTCATGCCCATCAAGGTGGCAAAGACGACTAAAGTAGCGTTGGTTACCAGAACCGAGGTGACCATGGAGTTGAAGCCGGAGAAAGCGGCGAGCGAATCGGATATAAAGACGCCCTGGATGCGGTCTATCAGATAGTAAATATGCTGTAGTCGCCGCTCGGCGCTCTCGAAGCGCTCGGTGTATGTAGCTACGTCTCTGCCGCGCTTCGCAGCGACGCTCGCCTCCGTATCCGCCAGAAAGCCGCCAAGAAGTCCTGACAGGTCGCGTTGCAGAAGCAATGAATCATCGGCCCTGATCTCGCGGTTGAGGCGTCGAGCGTTATCCGCCAGTCGGGTGGAATGCTTGATGTACTCCTTGAGGGCGTCAGAACTTTTCATTGAAAGGTAGGCCGTAAGGCTTTCATCGGTTTTGGCCAGAGAATTGCGGATGTCTTCCATCAGCTGGTTGTTTTGGAACAGTATTTCGACGCTTTGCGCCAACTCCAGTGACGCCAGCCCCGTGTACAGCACCGCAGACGCGACGATGAGCAGGATGAGCGCGGAGTTGGTTATGATTTTGCTGCGGACACCGCCTGGCTTCATGGCGTCTCGCCTTCCGGCGTGCGGACATAAAAGCCCGCTTCGATCGGCGCGGACGGCCGCTGCCCCGACTTGATGCGCGTAAAGGCTCTTACCGCCTCGCGGCCTATCCACTTTGAGTCGCGCACGATACTAGCTGCGACGACGCCTTTTTCGATGTACCTGAGTATCTCGGGGGTCTCGTCGGCTCCCACAATGACCACGCGGCCCACGCGATTGAGCTCCACGACCACCTGGGCCACTCCCATCGTGTCCCTGGAATTGGCGCAGAAAATGGCGTTGATCCCGGGGTCGGTGTCCAGCATCGCCGACGCTGATTCCTCGCCCGCGAGCGTACCTGGGCGGGCCCGGGTCAACGCGGAGACAGCCGCGCCAGGGAACGACTTGAGCGACGCGGACAGGCCGCGGTAGAGGGGCTCGTCTTCTTCGGGGCCAGTTCCGTTAGCTGGCAGGATGACGCCGATGCGTGCCGAAGAGCCGAGCGCCGCGCAGATGAGCTTGCCGCCTTCGAAGCCCTGTAGCAGTGACGCCGATCCTATGAAACCCGGTGGGCTGCTCTCTGGTAGGTCGGTACCCACCGGAACAAACACAACGCCGTTTTGTGCGGCTCGTGCCGCTCGCTCATTGACGGGGTCGCCGCGGGGCGAATACATGATGAGCCCATCGACTCCGGCGCCCAGGGCTATCTCGAAGAAGCGTTCTTTGTCCGCCTCCGACGATCCGGGGTGCCGGAATACCTGGACCGCGCTGTCTGCCTCCTGGGCTCCGACACGTACGCCTTCGACCAAACCAGAGAAGAAGGAGTCGTCGTCGTCAGGTATTACGAGAACGAGATGATAGCGCGCACGCGGCACCGTCGACGTCTCGCGGAACACGCCTCCCGCGAAGGCTCTCCGGCTCTTTTCGACGAGGCTTGCGTTCATGAGCGTGGCTCCTACGAAAGCCACTCCAAAGACTACGGTTAGAATCCCCGCGGCTTTTTTCATTTCGCAAGCAGTATAGCATCGAGTGCGTAAACGCGGTTCCCCAATTGTAATTCATACTTTTTATAGCGAAAACCTGCTGCAAACCCCTCTACCTGTGCTATCATGCTCACGGAAAAAGTGCAGAATAACGTTACGCGCTCTACGGGTAGCTACCAACCATTCCTGAATACTGAGTCTACCGCTCCGTCACAGCCTTGATGAAGGCCTGTCGGAGGGAGGTTCCGATGAAATTACACCTGAAAACCTGTCTCATTCTGGAGCTTCTGCCTCCTATAGTCTGTGCGTACGTGGTTTCCATCTTCGTAGGCACCGATATGATCTGCCGGAACCTCCTGCTGCAGGCCCAGAGCAATATGCAACTGGACATCAATTCAGCGCGCCTGATATACCAGAAAGCCCTTGACGAGATGCGTGGGCCCCTCCTGCTCGCTGCGACTGACCCAGCGATTCAAAATGCGCTGAGAAGCGGATCGCCAGAGCCGGCTGAAACGCGCATGGAGAAGCTTCGCAAAACGATGAACCTCGATGTTTTAAACCTGCTGGATATCACGGGGACAGTCGTCGTGCGGAGCAGGACTCCTTCGCGACGTGGAGACTCCCTGGCGACGGATCCTATGATCCGGGCAATCATTGAAGGGCAGGAAATCGTAACATCGACGGATGTAGCCAGCTCTGGGGAGCTGCGGCATGAGTCGGATAGCCTTGCACAAATGGCAAGTATACCCATAGTCGGCAAGGCCGGTTCTTCAGGGACAGATTCTGTTGAAGAGCGGGGGATGCTGCTCAAGTCGAGCGTCGCGGTAAAAGACAACGCGGGTAGGCTGGTTGGTATACTGTACGGTGCGAGACTGCTCAATCGTGATGGACGTATAGTCGACGAGATATACCAGACTGTCTTCAAGGGCGAAGTCTACAAGGGCAGGCAGATCGGGGAAGCAACGATATGCCTTGAGGATGTGCGCATAGCGACCCTGCTTACCAAGGACGGTCTGCGGGCAGTTGGCACTCGCGTATCGCCAGACGTTCGCGAACAGGTGATTATCCGCGGACAGCCCTGGATAGGACGGGCTTCAGTAGTAGGAGAATGGCACTTGACGGCTTACGAGCCGATCAGAAACCTGTCGGGCGATGTCGTCGGCGCTCTGGGTCTTGGAATTCTCGAGAGCAAGCTTACCGATATCCGCCATGAGACGCTGACGGTGTTCCTCCTCATTACCCTGGGCGGTGTGCTTCTCTCGTTTGTACTGGCTACCCTTATGGCACGAAGCGTGACGGTGTCCATACGGAAGCTCCTTCGGACCGTACAGGCGGTGGCAGACGGAAATCTGGACTGCCAGGCGGATACCGAGTCTAGCGTCTGTGAGATAGCCGAGCTAGGCAGGCATATCAACAGGATGACCCTCTCTCTCAAGGAGCGCGCCCTCGTGATGGCCGAAGGTCCTACAATAGAAGCCGACAATCTGCTGTTCTACGGCCCGACCATCGCCAGAGCATGCGCTCCGGGCAACACCCCCGATGGCATAGCCACTACCGCGCCCGCGAGCTCGCCATGCGCCGGCGGGGCTAACGATGTCGGACAGCTGGCCCGCATGGAGATGTGGGAAATTTCCGCGGCCCTGAAAAAATTCGATGGGCAGATGGCGCGCGCAGCCGAATACCTCGGTATCAACCGGAAGACGCTGAGGGAAAAAATGCACCGGTACGGGCTCAACCAGGACTGACGCGGTACATTTTCTCCCAACAGCAGCGTGATAACGGATAAAAAAGTACCGTCATCCGCACGCGCCAACCGTCCAAAAAACCCCGAAACCTTGTTATTCTGGATCGCCACTCATGAATCATCACTTGGCACGGCTTCTGCTCTACTACCTGCGTCCTATACAGGAGGAGGTAGAATGATGACCAGCATGGAAGTGGCCAGCTCTGTTGATGTTCTCGTCGTCGATGACGAGGAA
>JAFGUM010000512.1 GCA_016938515.1 Spirochaetales bacterium
ACCACACCATATCCGTTGGCGCGGGCGTGGGAAAATACAGCGCGGGAAATGTCGTGTACCCTGGCACCAGGCTTGACCATGGAAATACCGCGGGCGAGACATTCCTGTGTTACGGTGAGCAGGCGATTGGTTTCCGGCGACACAGGGGGCAAAGCCACGGTAAATGCCGCGTCGCTGTAGTATCCATCAAGCTCAATGCCACAGTCGATGCCCACAGCGTCACCAGGCTGAATAACGCGCTTGCCTGGTATTCCATGTATGACCTCATCGTTGGTAGAAATGCAGAGCGTACCTGGAAATGGGTTGGACGAATCACCATAGTGAAGAAAAGCGGGCTTTCCTCCATGGTGCAAAATAAACTCGTGCGCAAATTTATCGAGTTCTATGGTAGCGACACCCGCTACTACGCGTGGGCGCAATTCCGCATACAAACGCGACAGTAATAAGCAGGAAGCGCGAATCTTGGCTATTTGTTCTTCATTCTTGAGGCGTATCACGACATAACCTTTCCGGGCACTTGTCCCTCTTTTTTATTGTTCCAAAGTATCAAAGACACCGTCGATATTCAATCATCCCCCGGAATACGCTCCAGCCTGGATCGGGCTACCCTGGATTGCGAGGCCGAACCGAGGGCTGCCGTGTACAGCTCGCGCGCTGCCTCAACATCACGTTGCGCCATCGCGGCGTCGCCAGATAGAATCAACGCCTTCGCCCGCTCGTCGACTCCATCGGCCAGGTTTATCGCCAACGCCAAATCTTCTCTGGCGCGCCCTGGATGACCAGCGGCCAGCTCGAGCAAGCCCAGGTCGTACGCGCCTTCGAATCCCGCGATATCGGGGCCGTATCGTCGCACCGCGGCCGCTGCTTCCTCTAAGCGGCCTGACAAAGCGTCGCACAAGACCTCCCAGAACCAGAACCGGAAAAGCCCGTTTGCTGCCAAGCGCGCTGAAGAGACGAGGGCGCAGTAGCCATCCCAGGCTTCTGCGACGGCAAGAGCTTCCAGCGCCGCTTCGTATGCGCCAGCAGAATCTGGATACATCGCGACAAGGCGCAGGGCTTCCGGGACTACACGCTCAGGTTCGGTGAAGCCGAGCAGGGCTATGGCTCCGGGTTCACCACCAACGGACTGGGCGAGAGATCGAGCTTCGTCTACGTCACCTATTCGATATCGCCATCTCGCCAGTTCCAGCGTCGCCCCCGGTTCTGACGGAAAATGCTTTGACATCGCGCTGTAGTGGTACGCTGCCATGGCCATCGGGCTCGATAGCGCCGCGTACGATAGTGGATCGGGCGCCAGAGGCCATGCGGGCGGTATTTCCCCCTCTGCCGCGCTCGTGCTGTCATCCATACGCGCAAGCATCGCATACGGTTTCCACGAAAACGTTGGGAAGCGTCGTACGAGCCAGGAATACTTTTCCGATGCTTCGGCTACGCGACCGAGCAGCAAGGCGGCATCGGCGCTAACCAGAACGGTGAATGGGTCGTCGCTTTCCGGCAGGTAGTCAGCAATTGCCATCAGTGCGCCGCTGTCCCATAACAGTTCGATTGGAACAGTAAAATCCTGTGGTGTAAGCGGGGACTCAGCACTCAATCGGAGCGCGTCTCCAAGTAGCGTCGCCGCCGTAGACCTGTCTCCGCCCTGCATCGCGTTTACGGCAGCTGCCACGAGAAACCTGGCATCACGGGTGCTGTCGGCGCACGCAACCAGGTCCATCGTCGAGAGCTCGGGCAGTGCGTCATATCTATCAGCCAGCACTACCATCTCTGCAAATTCCGATGGATGGGACCGTGGATCAAGCGGACCTTTGAATAAGCCCGTCGCCTCGGAAAAACGCCTTGCGTGCAGGAATGCGTCGAGAGCTGCCAATGCCACCGGCTCTGAAATGGCGCTGGCGCGTACGAGAGCAGAAGCCGTCGCAGCATATAATTGCGGATCCCGTGTAGCGGCCCTTTTGAGCAACCGAAGTCGCTCTTCAGTATCATCCGCCAAAGCTGCAGCTGATAGAAATACTTCTTCGCCAACCACTGTGGGCGATGAGTCTATGCGGGCAAGCAACGCAGAAAATGATCGCGCGGGGGGCGAGCACGACACTATGACCATTGAGAGCGTGGCCGCGACTGCCGCTCTGCGTAGCCATACTAGTTCCCACTGCGGGGCGCCGGCTACTGGCTGCGCTCCAGCCTCGCGGCCGAGCTTCATTTTCCGGCTACTCGCTCTTTCCAGACAGCATCAAGTACGCCGTTGATAAAACGATATGATTCTTCAGAACCAAATTCCTTGGCTATTTCTATCGCTTCATCCATAGTTATCTGAGGTGGTATATCATCCTGGTACAGTAATGAATATATAGCTACCCGCAGTATCGCCAGATCAACTTTTTTCAGGCGCTCAAACGCCCAGTGTTCAAGATGGCTGCGTATCGCCGCATCCACGTCTTCCAGCTTTTCCAGCGTGCCTGAAACTATCAAGCTGGCAAAGGTCCTGAGCTCTTCGTCGGCACTCGCAGCGCTGTCCTCGCCAAGCCACGAGAAGGATAGTAGTTCCTCTTTGGGCATCGAAGAGGCATCCCAGGCGTACAATGCCTGAAATGCAACGATACGGGCTTTTCGTCTCGAAGCCACGTCAGGGGGTTCCTATAATCTGTATCTCAGCCTGTTCGCGAAGCTTTATGAACAATTCCTTGAACGTCCTGCCCAGAAACTCAGCCTCCTTGGCCTTGGAAAGTTCCTGTGCGATGTA
>JAFGUM010000076.1 GCA_016938515.1 Spirochaetales bacterium
GCAGCGTTTGCAACGCAGACGCAAGCAATCGCAAAGACAATTTCAAAAGTAACCGACTTTTGAAGTTGGCTCTATTGTACTGTTTTACGCGCCAGAGTCAAGTAGTAGACAGAACGCACCTACTGAGTATGACCACTGCTTGCATCAGCGGGAACTTGTTTTTAATGATGTAGAGTATATTATAGGCTGAAACATACGCTACGGGTTCGTGAGCGGATCCGCGGGAAGGACATGTATATGCACGATAGAAACGCGGCGCTGGCGTTGTGGGCTGAGCACAACGATGATGATTCGCTGCTGCGCCACGCCCTGTCAGTTGAGGCTGCCATGAGGCATTTCGCGGCCAAGTATGGCGAGGAGCCCGACTACTGGGGCCTTGTCGGCTTGTTGCACGATATCGACTACCAGGGTCATCCCGACGAGCATCTGCAGCACGCGAGGCCCATACTCTCGGCGGCTGGTTATCCAGAGGAATTTATACGCGCCGTTGAGAGTCATGGCTGGGGCCTGTGCTCTACCGTAGAGCCGGTGCTGCGTATGGAGAAGGTGCTGTACGCGGTGGACGAGCTTACGGGGTTTATTGCCGCGTGCGCGTACGTTCGCCCCAGCCGCAGCGTCCTCGATATGGAAGTAAAATCGGTAAAGAAGAAGTGGAAGACGGCGGCCTTCGCGGCTGGAGTCAACCGTGACGTCATTGAAAAGGGCGCGGCCATGCTTGGTGTAGAGCTGGATGAGCTTATAGCGGAGACTATCCAGGCTCTCCGCGCCGTGGCCGACGACGTCGGGCTCAAGGGCTCCTGCTGATGCTCGAAAAACTCACCCGCAGTTTTGGCGACGTAGTACGAACCATCAGCGGCAAGGCGACTATAAGCGAAAAAAACATAGAAGAGGCCGTTGACAGCATCAAAATGGCCCTTCTGGAGGCCGATGTGAACCTGCGCGTCGTCCGCAGGTTTGTCAACGCTACAATAGAAGAAGCAAAAGGCGAAAAGGTCCTGCGGTCGGTTGATCCGGGCCAGCAGTTCATAAAGATAGTACACGACCGTATGGTTGCCCTGCTAGGCGATTCCAGGCAGGACCTCGTTCTCAAGGGGCCGGACGTAGTCAGCGTCGTGCTGCTGCTGGGCCTCCAGGGCTCTGGCAAGACGACGAGCGCGGCCAAGTTGGCAGCGTATCTGAAGGGCAAGGGGCGCAGGGTTCTGCTCGCGGCGTGCGATCTCGTGCGCCCCGCGGCCGCGGAGCAGCTGCAGGCGCTTGGCGCACAGATAGGCGTAGAGGTTTTCCGCGGCGAAGGAACAGATCCGCTGGCTGTTGCCAGGGCGGCCATGGCGCGCGCTAAAAAAGAGCAGTACGACACGCTTATAGTCGATACAACCGGCCGCATGCAGGTTGACGAAGCTATGATGGACGAGCTCGTGCGCATGCGGGACCTCGTTCGGCCCGACGAGGCGCTGCTCGTCGCCGACGCGATGACCGGCCAGAGCGCCGTGGACATAGCCAAGGCGTTTGACGAGCGCGTGGGCATATCGGGTGTAATCCTGTCAAAATTCGACTCCGACGCCCGGGGCGGCGCGGCACTGTCGCTCAAGTCCATCACCGGCAAGCCCATCAAGTTTGTAGGCGTTTCAGAACGGCCGGACGGGTTGGAGCCGTTCTACCCGGACCGCGTCGCTGGCCGCATCCTGGGCATGGGTGACGTCGTATCGCTCGTGGAGAAGGCCCAGGCCACCATCGAGCAGGCGGAGGCCGAGGAGCTCGAGCACAAGCTGGCTACGGAATCGTTTTCCTTGCAGGACTACCTGGATCAAATCCGCCGGGTGCGTAAGATGGGCTCGCTCCAGAGCATAGTAGACATGATGCCAGGGCTGGCGGGGCAGGTAAGCGAAGATCAGATAGACGAGGCGGACATGAAGCGCGAGGAGGCTATACTGCTGTCGATGACGCGCAAGGAACGACTCAACCACCTTATAATCGGCCCTACGAGGCGTTCGAGGATAGCGCGCGGCTCGGGAACGTCGGTGGCTGAGGTGGCGCGGCTGCTCAAAAAATTTGAAAAGTCGAGACTCATGATGAAAAAGGTCGTAAAGAATAAAAAAATGGCGGGCAAAATGATGGGAAGCATGCGATAAGAGCCTGGATGCGGGGTTGCGGCCTTTACACGGACAGAGGCTCCAGTATATACTGCGCCCCGCTTTCACGGGCGACGGTTCCGTGTTTAGCCCCCGACGCGCACCACTGAAACGGAGATACACGATATGTCAAGACAATGCGATATTTGTGGCAAGGGTACCATCTTTGGCAACACGGTCAGCAAGTCCAAAAACAGGGTTCGTCGATCCTGGAAGCCCAATATCCAGACCATCAAGACCATGGTTGGCGGTACCGTCATCACGGTTAAAGTCTGCGCCCGCTGCCTCAAGTCTAACAAGATCGTCAAGTACGTCTGAGCTATCAGCGCAGTACAGACGAGTAGCCGCCCATAGTGGCGGCTTTGCCTTTTTTAAAGCCGTGGTCGCGTCGAAGCCATGCGTATTCCCCTTGCGGACTTGCTGTTCATGGACTATAAATTCTACGATTGTCTTGGCCGGATGGATGAGATGAACGAAATTGTATCCGGCGAGAGATAAGGAGCGTAGACGACCATGATCGCCAAGAGTGACATGCCCAACATCAACGACAAGAAACCCGAAGGTCTCAAGCCCGAAGGAACCCCCTACCGGGTGCTCATCGTCGACGATTCCATGTTCATAGCCAAACAACTCGGACAGATTCTTACGTCCGAGGGCTTTGACGTGCTCGCTACGGCAAGCGATGGCATGGCTGGCCTTGAAAAGTACAAGGAGCTGGCGCCAAACGTTGATCTGGTAACGATGGACATCACGATGCCCAAGATGGACGGCGTAACCGCGCTCGAAAAGATTCTCGAGTACGACAAGAACGCCGTGATCGTCATGGTGAGCGCGCTGGGCAAAGAAGACATCGTAAAAAAGAGTCTTCTTCTGGGCGCAAAAAGCTATATAGTCAAGCCGCTCGATCGCAAAAAGGTTCTCGAGCGCATACTGTCAATACTCAGGCATTGACCATTGTGCGCAACGAGTGCATAATGCGCCAAGAATCTTCGTAAGCTACGCGTGCCCGTCGACTGGCCTCCAGCCCTTCGGCGCGGTTCATAAGGAGACCAAACGTGCCCTGCGGAAGAAAACGCAAGCTCAAGAAGATAGCCACGCACAAGCGGAAGAAGAAGAAGAGAAAGAATCGGCATAAGACCCGCAAGTGACAGTGCGCTATCGCACCGGGAACGGTCGCAGCCTCACGGCTCCGGCCGTTTTTTATTGCCCTTTGTGCTGTCTGCACGTAGAATAGTGGCCATGCCGCACAATATCGATGTTTTTCAGTTGCTTAAATCCTTCGCGGCCCGGACAAAGGCCAGTAACGTAGAGTACTACGCGTTTGCCCAGGCGGTACAGCGCCAGGCAAAAACGTACGATCAGAGCATCCCCCTCTACCGCGATCTGTCGCTGCATCCCGACGCCATTCTCATCCCCCGGTTGTTCCAGATGGCGCGGGACAAGCGGGTATCCTTGCTTTCTGTAGGCAACCAGATAGACCGCGTGCTGCTGCCCGAAGCGTTTACCGAGGTTATTTACGCTGAATACCGCCGCATGGAAGAGAATCCCGACATTCCATTTCCAGATGAAGCATCCATGCGGCTATCCGTGCCGCCGGAATGGATACAGGCGGTTTCGGTGGAGTCCGATCTACCCGCCTTGTTATCGACAAACGCGGACAGACCCGTGCCGTTGTACCGATTGCTGTTTCCCGAGGGGCTAAAACCAATCGTCATGCTGTCCGCCTCTCTCGGTGACAAGCTGCTTGAATACGCGGCCATGAAGATCCGCAACTACCTGCGCAAGGGGTCCAACAAGGATTTTATACAGCAGCGCCTTGCCAGCGCGTTTACCGGCAAAGACAGGATGCTCAAGGATAGCATGACGACGGTGCTGATACGGCCTTTTGACGCCATCGAGGAGATGAGAAACCGTAACGGTGATTTCCACTATTCGTTCTGGGCGTACCTGACCACGGCCGTGCGCAAGGACCTGGCGGGCAAGGGTGACCCCGGGCCAGACGATATAGCCGCGTATCAGGCAACGTACATACTGGATGTGTACAACAACCACTACAAAAACAAGGCGCAGCGCGAGCAGGAGCGTGAATCAGCTTTCAAGCTACTGTCGGTGTTGATGCGCAAACCGCCATACTTGTACTCGGTTGAGGATATAGTCGAATTCAGGGACAGCCAGGGGCGGCCGCTCCTCGGCAAGTACACCCGGGAAGAGCTTGAGAGCTGGCTACACGAACGGACTACCCAGGCGGTGGAAGGAACGCTGCCAGAGTTGCTGCTGATAGGCACGGGGCAGGCCAAAGGAAAGATACTGGCCAAAGATACGCTGCTACCCTACCTCATAAAGGCGTTGCGCGAAGCCAGAGCCGCCATCAAGGCCACTATAACCCATGACTGGCATGAAATCCTGGCTGATTTTGGCTCTAC
>JAFGUM010000513.1 GCA_016938515.1 Spirochaetales bacterium
GCCAGCGCAGAAGGCCGGCCTGGCTCCGCGTGGAACGAAGCGTGGCCCGCCAGTCTGGCGAACCGCGATGCCGCCGTGCTGGCGTCGAGACGCGAGACCAACGCCGCATCATTGCGCATAGTCGAGGTGGAACAGTTCCTGTTTCGCAGCCAGTGGGACGAGCTGCGATCGCACGCCCTGGCCAAGGGTGTGCGCATCATTGGAGACCTGCCCATCTTCGTAGCCATGGATTCCGCGGACGCGTGGGCTCACCCACACTTGTTCCAGCTCAACGACCGTGGCCAGCCAACGTTCGTAGCGGGCGTACCGCCAGACTACTTCTCCGCTGACGGCCAGCTCTGGGGAAACCCGTTGTACGCGTGGGAAAACCACGAAGCTGATGGCTTCTCCTGGTGGCTTGCGCGCGTAGAAGCAGCTCTGTCCCTCTACGACATCCTGCGTATCGACCACTTCCGCGGGCTTGCCGCCTGCTGGGCCGTGCCTGCCGCGGCTACGACCGCCAAAAGCGGCTCCTGGGAAGCGGCACCAGGAGAACGCCTCCTCACGGCCCTGAAAACCAGACTTGGCGGTGAGCTGCCGATCATCGCCGAGGATCTCGGCTTCATCACCGACGACGTACGAAAGCTGCGCGACGACTTTGGCCTGCCTGGCATGCGCATACTGCAGTTTGGCTTTGACGCCAGGGAGTCAGGCAAAGGACTTGATCCAGCCAACCCCTTTTTGCCGCACAACTACCCCCACCACTGCGTCGTATACACGGGAACGCACGACAACGATACGCTGGCCGGCTGGCTGTCCGGTGCCAGCACCGAAGAACTGGCTTTCGTACGATCCTACCTGGGCTACGAGCCAGAGAACCTGGTGATGGCGATCGTCCGGGAAGCGATGAAGAGCGCGGCCAACACCTGCGTCATACCCATGCAGGACATCCTGGGGCTGGGCAGAAAGGCACGGATGAACGTACCGGGAACGAGCGGAGGCAACTGGACATGGCGCCTGTCGCCTCAGGCGCTCGACGGCACCGTAGCCGCCAGCATGCGTGCACTATCTCAAATCTATAGCAGGTCTGGGCCTGTCGGCCCTGGGCCTGTTCAGGGAGCGCCGCGCCTGACCTGAAGCACCCGACCCTCTGTTACGGCATCTGCCCGATCGAGTCTGCGGGAGCTCTCCTCGCAGAAATAATCCTGCGCCGAGAATCGTTCCTCCCCGTCGGCTGGCTTTACCTTTCGCCAGCGCCCCGAGGAGGCCAGCGTGCGAGCCTTGACGTTATCAACGAAGTAGGACATCAACGCGTCGTACACGCGATCCCTGGCTTCCTCACCGTACACCGGGAACATGAGCTCTATGCGTTTTTCCAGGTTGCGCGGCATCCAGTCCGCGCTCGACAGGTATAATTCCTCGGCCCCGCCGTTGCGGAAATACGCGATGCGCGCGTGCTCAAGAAAGCGCCCCACAACAGACACGACGGTAATGTGATCAGATCTGCCCTTCAAGCCCGGTACGAGCTGGCAGACGCCCCGGACGTTGAGCAACACCTTGACGCCTGCCTGGGACGCCCTGTACAGCGCGTCTATGATGTCCCGATCTGACAGCGAGTTCATCTTGGCGGCGATCAAGCCGGGGTTTTCAGGCGTCGACCTATCGGCTTCCCTGTCTATCATCGATATGATACGGCGCTTGAGATCGAAGGGAGCCATGGACAGGTGATGGAGCTCGGTAAGCGCCGACAAGCCGGTTATCATATTGAAGAAAGAACCGATCTCCGCGCAGATTACCGGATTGGCGGTAAACAGCGACAGGTCGCCGTAGAGCCTGGCGGTGCGGTCGTTGTAGTTGCCCGTGGACAGGTGCGCGTATCGTCGGACCAGCCCGTCTTCCTCACGCCGTACGACGAGCGTTGCCTTCGCGTGAACCTTGAGCCTGGCCACCCCGTACACGACTATAGCGCCAGCCTGTTCGAGGCGAGACGACCACGCGATATTCCGTTCTTCGTCAAAACGCGCCTTGAGTTCTACCACAGCCGTTACCTGCTTGCCAGCGCGGGCGGCCCTGGTAAGCGCCTTTACTACCGGCGAGTCTCCGGAAGTACGGTAGAGCGTCATCTTTATGGCGATAACAGATGGATCCGCGGCGGCGGCATCAAGAAAATCCACGATGGGGCCAAACGATTCGTAGGGCATGTGCAGCACGATGTCTTTTTTGCGTATCTCGTCCCAGACCGTGTTGTCATCGGACAGCACCAGGGGCGATTTAGACTGTTGCACCGGGAAACGCAGCCGGTCGAACCCCTTGAGGTCGGCTATCTCCATAAAGCCCTTGAGGTCTATCGGGCCATCCATCTGGTAGATATCCTCAAGCCGCAATCCCATCGCCGGGGCAAGCCTTGCTTCGAGCGCCTCGGAATCAGCCGCGATCGACAGCCTGACAGGCCAGGAGTTTTGCCTGTTGACGAGAACTTCTTCCATGGCCGCTATGAAGTCGTCGTCCCTGTCCTCGTCGACCCCCACGTCGGCATCCCGCGTCACCTTGAACAGCGTGCGCTCCAGCACCGCGTACCCGGGGAACAGCCGGTGGCCAAATACCATCACGAGGTCGTCGAGCAGGGCAAAACGCACGCTGTCACCCATTGGCAGGCGAACGAAACGCGATACATTGGACGGCACCTGAATTATCGCCAGCCGTTCCTGCCCGTCGGGCTCGATGCGCATGAGAAATGCCGCGTGCAGACGGAGGTTGCCAGTAGACGGAAACGATCCACTCCCCGTTTCGCCAACTTGAGGCTCACCGTCGTCTTCCCACCGCGATACTGCGAGCGGAGTAAGCGCCGGCGCGACCTGACCGGTAAAATAGTCTTCCAGCCATCGGTACACTTCGGCGTCGTAGTCGTTGGGCCGCAGAATCGCCAGCCCCTCGGCGGCGAGAGCTGGCAGTACTTCGTAGGTCAGACACGCGTACTGCCTGCCTGTCATGTCGCGCACCTGCCGCTCTATGGCCGCCAGCAATTCCGCCGCTGAGTACCCGGAATAATCGGCTTCATCGTTCCCGGCGCGTATCATCGCCTTTACGGCCGCGACCCTGACCATAAAGAACTCGTCAAGATTGCTCGACACTATGGACAGGAAGCGCAGGCGTTCCAGCAAGGGGTTGGAACGATCAAGCCCCTCCTCCAGCACGCGGGCGTTAAACTCCAGCCACGAAAGTTCCCGGTTGAAATACGGGACGGCATCCTGCTTGGCGCTCATAGGATTACTACCTTCAACCCGAACACATCTTCAAACATGTCGCTTTTTTCTCCCAAAGACAGACGCTCAAGCGAGAGGTCACCCTGGCAGTCAGTCTGCAAGACGAGGTGATCTTCCTTCATTTCCAGATCCACGAGCTTGAGCCGCTGGGTATGTCCCCTATCAAGAGCGTCGGCGACCCTGAGAATTGCCGACAGCTTGAGTACAGCGGCCCTGTCTTCCCTCGACAGGCTCATGTAGTTGGGGTGCGACTGCGACGGCCCCGCCTTGCGGTGGTAGCGCACAAGATTGGCGACTATACGCAGCTGATCACGCTGCAACCCGAATATCTCGCTATTGAGGACGATATACTCCGAATGCTTCTGGTGCCCACTCGTGCGTACAAAATTGCCGATGTCGTGCAGGTATCCCGCCGCCTCCAGAAGCAGGCGCTCCCTGGTTCCCATGCCGTGCGTCTCGCGCAGACGATCGAACAGGAACAGCGCGTGCTCCACGACGCCCGATGCGTGCTGCTCGTCAAAGTGGTACCGACGGCCCAGCCCGAGAACCGATGCTATAACCTGCTTGTGCAGCTCAGCCTCGACTTCGCCCCCCGCGCCTCCCGACATGCCTATGAGGATGCCATCGCGGAGGCTCACAAACGGCACGATCAGCTCCTCGGCTCCAGTGCGCGCCAGAAACAGCGCCAGTATGACGAGCCCCGGCACGAGCGCTTCGGCTTCCGCGTACGGGATGCGGTATTCAGACACGATACCGTCTATAGAAAGCCCCTTGAAGCGGTCCACGAGGGCGAGGAATGCTTCCCGCGTGATGATGCGGTAGTCAGACCTGGCCTCGGTGCCGGCTACCCTGGCCGCGAACCGCGCGTCGGTGCCTATGACGATAAACGATCGAACCCCGGCGAGCGGCAGATCTTCTTCGAGCCCATCGCAGGCTGTACGCACATTGTCCGCAAGAAAGCGCATCAGGTAGCCCGAAGAACCCATCGCGGCCCTTGACTGCTCATCGATGCGCACGGTGCCCAGGCGCAGCGAATGGGCGGCGACGATTCGCCCCCGGCGCAGCAGCATGAGCTCTGTTGAACCGCCCCCCACCTCGAGTATTATGGAGTTCATCCTGGCAAAGTACCTGGCATCACCGCCGAGCGCGCGTTGCACCGCAAGGTACATGTAGTGGCTCTCTTCTATTGCCTCTATTACGTCTACGCGAAAGCCAGTACGCATGGCCACGCGATCGACGTACGCGTCGCGGTTCTCGGCTTCGCGCAGAGCGCTCGTCGCGACGACACGGGTTTCAGCAGGCTCTACGCCGTACGCCCGCAGAAGCTCGCGGAACCCACGGAGCACGGCTATGCACACACGGGTTGATTCGCGGCTTACGATCCCGGTGGTAAACACGTCCCGGCCAAGAGCCACGGGTTTGCCCGCTCGTTCGAGTATTTCGTACTTGCCGCCGCCCGTGACGTTGGCCACGAGCATACGTATGCCGGTAGACCCTATTTCGATAACAGCGTTCGTACTATCGCTCACTGGTACCCCACGATGAACCCATGCACCATAGTATGGAGGATACCGTTCAAGTGGCGCAAGCATCGGATGCCTGCAACAGCGGCAAAGAGTCACCCCCATTCGGTTTATTAATGGAAAAATAAAAGAACACGGTTCGCAGCAGGGCGCGAACCATCTGCAAAACCAGTAGCCATCCGCCTCGGGCGTGACACGATAACGCCAATTCGATATATACTGTACGCATGTTTGTTCGTACCATAA
>JAFGUM010000514.1 GCA_016938515.1 Spirochaetales bacterium
ACCGGCATGGCAATAAGGTCGCCAAAGTCTACATTGCCGGTGGCACGGAGGCGGCTCTCGTACGCGGCGTAGCGGCGCCGGAAATCGCGCTCGTGGAAGTGCCGATCCAGCTCGGGAGAATCAGGGCCAAGGCCGTAGTCTTTGGCCCTGGCTATTGCCGAAGCCAGCTTGGAAGCTTCTGGCCTGCTCGTGTCCGGGAAAGCCGCGCGGACGAGGGTCGTCGCGTCGTCGTCGTCGTAGATGGTAAAATCGCGGTCCAACCCGGCCGCGGCAGCGTTTCTCCTGAGAAACCACGCGCCAAAGGAGTGGAAGGTTCGCAGGTTGGCGCGCTCGCACGACGGCTCTATGCCGCACGCGCGCTCCCGCATTTCTGCGGCGGCTTTGTTCGTAAAGGTTACGGCCAGTATTGATTCAGGTGACAAGCCCCGTTCGCGGATGAGCCAGGCGATTTTTGTGGTGATGACGCGCGTCTTGCCGGAACCCGCACCGGCCAGTATGAGGAGGTTGCCCGACTCGTGGAGCACAGCCTCAAGCTGCTCGGGGTTGAGGCCGGATAGGTACGCCGGTAGTTCAGCTGCCACGAGGCACCGCCTCGAGGTCGACGCCGCGGACGGCTGACACGGCAACGCGCGTAACGTCTCCCGCTTTGAGGTCGCCGCCAATAACCACGACGGAGCCGTCTACTTCGGGGGCGTTCATGTAGCCACGGGCTATGGCTATGTCATCGCCCTCGATGCGCTCCTCGACGAGTACGGTCTGGGTAGTGCCAACGAAGCGCGCGAGGGCGTGCTCCGTGATTGGCGCCTGCGCCGCCTCTACCTCGGCTTTGCGCGCGTTGGCGACGCGCTTTGGAACGCGGCTCTTCATGGAGGCGGCGGGGGTGCCTTCTTCGCGGGAGTACGCGAAGGCGCCAAGCCAGTCGACGCGCGCTGTATCCTGAAAACGCCTGAGCACCAGAAAATCGTCATCGCTTTCGCCAGGGAAGCCTACGAGGAAGGTCGAACGTATCACCGCGCCTGGCAGAGCGGAACGTATGTCGGCCAGGAGGTCGAGATACGAATCAGGAGTACCCGCACGGTTCATCGCGCGGAGGATTCCCGGCGAGGCGTGCTGGAACGGCAGGTCAAAGTAGGGCAGTATACGCGTGTCGGCTGCGCACGCGTCAATAATGGCGCGGGGAAATTTGTCCGGGTGTATGTACAGTAAACGAAGCCGCCAGTCTCCCTGGATTGACACCAGCGCCGACAGCAGCTCGGGGAGCAGTTGCCGCCCGGCGATGTCGAGGCCGTACGACCCAAGATCCTGGCCAATCATCGTAACTTCGTACGCGCCGCCACGTACGAGCTCCTCGAACTCAGAAGCCACATCGTCCGGCTCGCGTGAAGAGACGTCACCACGGATGAGGGGTATGGCGCAGAACGTGCAGCGATTGCTGCACCCCTCGGCTATCTTCAGGTACGGTGACCGGGGAAAGCCCGTGAATATCCCGCGCCTCGCGGGATGGTACGCGACGCGGGGCGGCACGAATACGCGCCGTGATCCAGATATAGCTGATTCCGCGGCTTCCACGGTATGTGACAGGTCCCCGTTGCCAAAAATCCCGTTAGCCTCGGGTAACCCGGCTCCCAGTTCTTCGGCGTATCGCTGTGACAGGCATCCCGCGACGAGAATGCGCGTGTTCGGATAGGCATCCCTGGTCGACAGCACCGCCGCTATCGATTCTTTCTTGGCGTCCTCTATGAATCCGCACGTGTTTACTATGATGAGTTCGGCATTGGCCGGGCTGTCCACGAGTGACCAGCCCTCGGCCAGAAGCCTGGATGACATTTCCTCGGCGTCTACCTGATTCTTGGCGCAGCCGTGATTGTCTACGTAAAAAGACTTCAATTGACGTCGTAAACGCCGAGGTACCAGGCACCATCGTCGCCCTGGGACCAACGAACCTGTTTAACCGCAACCTCACCAGGCGCCCCAAGCTCAATGTCGGCGCTCTGGCCGCCAGAAGCCTGAATTGTCAGCTTGCACGCCGCGGCGTTGCTGGCCCATAGTTTTGCCGAATTGTTGGCGGTTACGCTTATCTGGTCGCCTTTGTGGTAGTAACGTTCCTCGCGCTCGCTTCTATCTATTTCGTGGCGGAACATCGCGTAATTGCGGAAGGTCACGTTGATGACGAAGGGGTGGGGGCTGCGCTTGCCGCTGAAGACGATGGCTTCCTGCGTTGAAGGCCGCTCGGGAGCGGTGCTGGCAGCCCCTGTCGTCGCGCCCACTTCCGGGGCGATGCTGTCACCTGCCGTCGCCACAGCGGGCGGTGAGCCAGCGGCCATGGCGGTGGCAAGAGAGCCGGCCGCGCTGAATCGTATCATCGCGCCGCGGGATGGTTCGTTTTTCTGGAAGTCTACGACAAACGCGATTATTTCCGGCTGATTGTCCTTGTCAAGGTCGATGGAGCCTTCTTCACCGAGCATGAAGCGGGAAACGCCTATGGGTGTAGCAAGGGCCACGCGTTCGTCAATCGCTTCTATGGTTATCTTGTAGCTGTCTCCAGCGTAGGGGACGAGCAGGGTGTCACCTTTGTAGAAGCGCTTTTCATACACCTGCGCGTCGAGCGTGTGCTGTGTTGGTTCTGCGGTGGCCAGAGCGGGGGGGGCTGCGCCGGGGGCGGGAGCCAAGAGCTTGTACGCGGCAAACGCGCCCGCGGCAAGCAGTAAAACCGCGCCAATAGCTATAAACGGCCAGACGCGGACTCGCCTGGGCTGTAGCAATTCCTGTAGTGGTACCGGCTGTTCCTGGATGCGTATACCCCGAAACGCCTGGACGATTCCCGCAGACTCCAGCCCGAGGTAATCGGCGTAATTGCGAAGGAAGCCAATAATGTACGGTTCCCCCGGGAATACCGAGAAATCTTCGTTTTCCATCGCCGCGATATAGCGCTTGGCGATATTTGTCTCACTCGCGACGTAGTCTATGCTCAGGCCACGGGCTTCACGTGCGGTTTTTAATTGTTCTCCAATTGCAATGGCATTCATTGGTAGCTCGCCACTCCCTAGCTGTCTGAACTAAACAGGAAATTGTTGTATACATTCGCCGAAGCGGGGGAATCGTATATAAACCTGGTATCCGGGATGCCCTGGTCAAGGCGTATGCTGGTAAAATCGTAGGAGATCAGGTCTCCCGCGAGCGTGACGCCGTCCATGCGGCGTATGAGCAGGCTTTCTGGCTCTATGGACAGCGTGATGGTTCTGAAGCCTTCCGCCACGGTGAGCCTTGACAAAACGAGTCGTATGACGCTTTCAGGAGCTGCGCTTTCTTCTGTGCCAGGCAGTGGCGTAGGCGTTGGGCCGGTTTCAAATGTTACCGAATAGTTGCGTCCGAGCATGCGCAGACCCTCTCCGGTGGCTGCCGCTGCTGCGGTGGTTGAACCGGTCTGCTGGCTGAGGATAGCACGGAACTCGGGTACGTAGACGACGAGGTTCTGCCCATCGTAGACGATCACCTGGGAGGCTGGCTCGGTAAAGTCCATGCGCATGAACGATGGTGCCTTGTAGATAACGGTGCCCGCCATTTTCTGCGAGCCGGCTGAAACCGCTACTGACGCCTCGTAATCGGTGATGGTCGAGTATCGAGCTGATACCTGCTTGAAAAACGTATCGGCGGTGAGGATATCCTGGGCCGCGGCTGGAAACGCCACGAATGCCGTCACGAGTGCGAGCGTTGAGATCAATTTCACGACGAACGTCCTGCCATCTGCTTGGATTCTACCGTATAGTACCGGGTAGCGTGGTAAAAGGCAAGCATCATCGTGAATGCTTGTCTGGTTCCTGCAAGGAAGACTGATTTCGTACTGCTTCGTATACGAGCCAGCGTATTCTGTTGTCGTTAAGGTTAAGCCTTGTTCCACAGACAGGGCAGGTAAAGCGCCCGTCAACGAGGTGTTCCTTGCGGCACGCTACGCAGTACACGGAGCCGCAACTCGGGCAGGAACCCGCTGGAGACGAATCTGGTGGTTCTCCGCGCAGCGTGGCGCGCGGGGCTGCTGGCGTTGGCTTGGGAACGTCCCACGAGAGGCCGCACGAAGCACACGCTATAGTCTCGATGGTGGCGTCTCGAATACGCGCGCGCGCCGCGGCGGCCGCTTTCGGGTCTGTACGTTCGAGGGCCGGAAGATGACGCTCGGCCTTGTCAAATTTGCGGCGCATCACGTAATGGTTGACGATCCGACCAAGGATAGCAGCGTCCTCTGGCGTATCCTCGAGCGCCGCGCGGTACGCAAGCTCAGCTCTGCCAGTGTCACCGTACTCTGTAGCCAGGTCACCCATGAGCATCAAGGCACGGGCATCGCTTCGCCTCTCCAGCGCTTTGCGCAGGGCTTCTTCAGCTTCAGACATGTCGCCCTGCTCTACGAGCACTGCGCCCAGGTTCACGAGGTAATCTACCACCTCACTGGAATCGCCCGCCAGATCGACAGCGTGGCGGTACGCGCTGGTGGCTCTGTCCAGTTCGCGCATGAGCGCCAGAACGTTGCCGAGCGCGTTGGAAGCGGCGGCCGATGTATCTGGCCAGTCGCCGAGCGCCATGACGGCCTCGTCGTGGCTACCCCGCGAGCAGAGGGAATCAGCGTAATTGATGGCTACCGCGACCTCGCCCGGCAACGCGGCCACGGCTCTGG
>JAFGUM010000515.1 GCA_016938515.1 Spirochaetales bacterium
GTAGACTGCATCCAGCACGCCCGCTCCGGCGGGATGGAGCGGGAGGCGGATACGCTGGAGGCGCTGGTCGACGTGATGGTCTACGGGCTGTACTTTCCCCAGGACATGAAGGCGGCGGACTGCTACATCAACGACAGGATGGCCCGGGCGCTGACGCCGGGCTTCCCCGCTGGCGACGACGCAGCGCGGGGCTCGTACATCAAAAAACTCGTCGGCTTTTGCGTACAGGACGAGGCCGTGTCCCGCGGGCTTGAACGAAGCGCCGACGTGCCGGTGGTCAGGACGATAACGGGAGGGGGAAAGGATGAAGCTGAACGGTGAGCACTGCAGCCCCTTCAAAGAATGCTCCCTCTAGGCGGATGTAAGAGGCGGGCTATCCTGCATCGAGATATAACCCCGCAGGGGAAATGAGGCTTTCATGATACAAACACAGATTGTCCTGTATACCACGCCCGAAGGCGACGTCAGAGTCGATACCATCCTGCGAGATGAGACCCTCTGGTTAACACAGGATTCAATGGCCGAGCTGTTTGGCGTGCAGCGTCCGGCCATTACCAAACATCTCAAGAATATATTCGAAAGTGACGAACTGATTGAGCCGGTGGTAAGTTCCATTTTGGAACATAGCACTGACCATGGAGCCATGCAGGGTAAAAAGCAGACGCGAGCGGTCAAGTATTACAACCTGGACGCCGTCATAGCAGTAGGCTATCGGGTCAATTCAAGGCGGGCCACTCAGTTCAGGATATGGGCTACGAATATTCTCAAGGAGTACATCGTCAAGGGCTTTGCCATGGATGACGAGCGACTTAAAACCGTGGATACGTGGGACTACTTCGACGAATGGCTCGAGCGCATCCGGGACATACGCGCTTCCGAGAAGCGCTTTTACCAGAAAATCCGCGACATCTATGCCACCGCCATCGACTACGACAAGAAATCGGAACAGGCCCAGGCGTTCTTTAAAAAGATCCAAAACAAGATGCTCTGGGCTATCACCGGCAAAACCGCCGCCGAGTTGATAGAATCCTGAAGCAATCCCGTGCTACCGAATATGGGACTCACATCCTGGCGCGGCTCCATTGTCCGCAAGCAGGATGTGACCATAGCCAAGAATTACCTGCGCACCTAAGAGATCAAGGACCTGAACGAGATCGTCACCATGTACCTCGATTATGCCGAGCGACAGGCACGGCAGCGCAGGACGGTTACCATGGAGCAGTGGGCGGAGAAGCTCGACGCTTTTCTTTCGTTCAACGAGCACGAGCTGTTGACCAATGCAGGCACGGTACGGGCCGAGGTGGCCCAGCGCCTGGCGGAGCGGCGGTACGAAGAATTCGATGCAAAACGCCGGGCAGCGGAGGCCCTGGCCGCCGACCAGGAAGACCTCAAGGAACTGGAAGCGTTTGAAAAATTACTGCAGGAGCGCATGCAGTCATGATCAA
>JAFGUM010000516.1 GCA_016938515.1 Spirochaetales bacterium
ATCCGCGATTGGGCGCAGAGTTTGCAAAGCAAACGCAAGCAATCGCAAAGCCAATTTCAAAAGTAACCGACTTTTGAAATTGGCTCAAAACATAAACAAAAAACCAACGAAGAGAATAATAGATGAAGAGACAGGAAAGAGAACATCATATGAGCCTCTCTCTATCTTTATTTCTTGCTCTTTTCTTCCCTCTTGCCATCTTATCCTCTTTGTTCCTCTTCGCCCCGCACGGCGCTGTTCTTGTTTATACCGAGTCGCTTCATGGCGCTCTGCAGCGTGCTCGGTTTCATGCCAAGAAGTTCGGCCGCGCCGCCCGGACCGTATACCTTGCCGCCGCTGGAAACCAGCGCCGAGCGTATGGCTTCCCGCTGTGCCTGCGCCAGGCTCCTAGGCTGTAATACAGCCATAGGCTGAGTTGTAATTGGTGGTTGAGGTGCCGGGCGGTCTACGCTGCGACCTTCAAACGGGCCGCCGCCTGTGGTGAGGGGCGGCCGGAACTCGATGAGATGCTCCGCGGTAATCCTGGCGCCTCGCGCCAGGATCGCGGCCCTTTCTAGGGCGTTGCGCAGCTCGCGTATATTGCCCGGCCAGGTTCTGGATTCTATCTCAGGTATGGCGTCGTCGCCGAGCGTCAGCTTTTCCATGCCCGGACGTTCTCGAATAGACGCTACGAAGCGCTCGGCGATGAGCACAACATCGCCGTGGCGTTCCCGTAGTGGTGGCAGTGTAACGGGAAACACGCTGAGACGGTAGTACAGGTCGGCGCGGAACCTGCCTTTGCTCACGGCGGCTTCCAGGTCTACGTGGGTTGCCGCCACGACGCGTACGTTGACGCGCACGGGTTTTTCGCCGCCGAGGCGCTCGAAGCTGCCTTCCTGCAAGGCGCGGAGCAGCTTGGGTTGGAGATCCAGCGGCAGGTCACCTATCTCGTCAAGGAACAGCGTTCCGCCGTCAGCCAGCTCAAAGCGGCCACGCCTCAGCGACTGCGCGCCGGTAAACGAGCCTTTCTCGTGGCCAAACAGCTCGCTTTCGGCAAGACTTGGAGCGAGAGCCGAGCAATTGATCGCTACGAACGGCTTGCTGGCCCTGCCGGACAGGCGGTGAACGCTACGAGCCGCCAGCTCCTTGCCGGTGCCAGTTTCACCCAGTATGAGCACCGGCAGTTCAGAGCCGGCTACCAGGCGCAGCGCTTCCACCGCCTTTGTCCACACCGCTGACGAACCAACCATGCCGGCTATAGGTTCGTAGCCTGGCGTCAGGAGAGCGTTGCGCTCGCGTACGAGGTCCGCATTGACCATCGCCAGCGATTCAACCTGGTCCGCTTTGGCAAGGCTCAGGGAGATGAGCCGCGAAATGGTCGCTATGAACCGGACTATGCCGGGGGTAAACATGCCACAGGAGCGGTGGTCGAGCGTTAGAAGGCCTATGGGTTTGCCGGCAACAACCAGAGGCGCTACCATGCACGAGTGTCCGGCGGGCAGGTCCAGTATCTGTTCGTATGTGTCTACGTGTTCTTCGTCCTCGGAGAACAACTTGGGTTTGCCCGCCCGTAGGATTCCGGCTATGTCACCACGATCCGCGAGTGACAGCGAAAAGCCGGACAGCCTCTCGTCGTGCAACGGCCCCGCGGCTTTGCGCACCCGGAGCGTGTCTGAGGAGTCCAGGCTCAGCACTACGGCAAGTTCGTAGTCTACGAGTTCTGCCACTGCTTCCAGTACCAGCTCGAGGGTGCGTTCGGGATCCAGGTTCGGTACCGAAATATCGTGATTCACCGACATGGTGGTTATTCTACGCGCATTCGCTGTCTTTGAAAAGGGCAAAAGACAATCTGGCTTAAGCATCTACACTGGTATTTAGTAATGGTACAATTAATTATAAACAATTTTCTATTATTCAGGATACTTGGCACGTTCATTGCTATATGTATTGCATGCTGGCTGTAGTGCCGGTTTAGCTTAACCATCTAGGGCTACAAGCCCTTCACCAAGGAGA
>JAFGUM010000517.1 GCA_016938515.1 Spirochaetales bacterium
ATCATGCCGCTTGCCGTGTTGTCAGAGACGCTGGATTTGCTGGCCGGAGCTGCCCGGTCAGGTGGAGCCGATCCTATCGAATGCACCGTTGAAGCTAATCCTGAAGACATCACAGGAGCCCTTCTTGATCTTTTGGCAGCTACGTGTTGCAACCGCCTGAGCGTAGGGGTGCAGAGCCTGGAGGACGAAGCCAGGCTTATCGCGGGGAGGCGAGGCTCTGCCGCGGATACGATGAGCCGGCTTGAATTTATGGCAAACACGTGGGATGGCAGGTGGTCAGCGGACCTGATGTATGGTTTGCCGGGACAAACCGTAGCAGGCCTTGAACGTGATATGTCTACGATCATCAGCTTGGGAGCGGGTCATATTTCGCTGTACGAACTTACGCTCGAACCGGAAACTCCCCTAGGGCGGGATGTAAGCGCTGGTCGTCTCTTGCTGCCAGATGAGGATTTGCGATGGGATCAGTATCTGGCGGCGACAGACGCTCTTGGCAGAGCTGGCTATACGCGATACGAAGTATCCAACTGGTGCTTGCCGGGGCACGAATGTGCTCACAACGGTGTATACTGGCGCATGGGAAACTGGCTAGCCGTGGGTCCCGCGGGAACAGGCAACGTGACGCTTCCGGATGGATCGTACCTGCGCATGGATAATTCGAGCGACGATGATTCGTACTTTGCGAATCCCGCCGGAACGGTTGTCGAAACGAGGATAAGCGGTGTCGACGCTGTGTTCGAATATCTGATGACCACGATGCGTCGTCGTCAGGGTATGGCTCTGGTGGATTTTAAAGCACGCTTTGGGCTTGAGGCTATCGATGTATTTGGCCCTCTGCACGAACGCTTTGAAAACAGGGTCGAGCTGGTGTCGGGAAGCTGGAGAGCATCGGATCACGGCCTGGATACGCTCAATACAATTCTGGTCGAGGCGCTGACCAGGGCTCAGGTATATTTTGCTGATGCTGCGCCTTAGGCGACGCGCCGTAGGCGACGCGCCGTAGGCGATGCGCCGTAGGCCGAGAAGGGACAAGCGCGATGAGAATACTATCAATCCAGTCACACGTAGCCTTTGGCTACGTTGGGAACAGGTCTGCTGTATTTCCACTCGAGAGGCTCGGTTACGAGGTGATGCCAGTAAATACTGTGCAGTTTTCTTGTCATACTGGTATACCCGGATGGAAAGGCGCCGCTTTCGGTGGCGATCATGTGCTCGAAGTCGTACAGGGGCTCAAGGCGATAGGCGCGCTCAACGCGTGCGACGCGGTATTGTCTGGATACATGGGCGATGTTGAGACTGGGCGCGCAATTATAGAAGCGGTAGATGCTACCAAAGGCGCCAACCCGCGCGCCCTGTTTTGCTGCGATCCCGTAATGGGTGACGTACCAGAGGGCTTGTACGTGCGTAGCGGGCTTCCAGAGTTTATGGCCGGGGAGGCTATCCCGAGAGCTGATATCGTCTGCCCAAACGTATTTGAAGCGGAAATTCTGTCCGGCCTGCACCTTGATGAAAAGCCAGGCAGCGACGACGGTGTAGCCAGAATCGCAGACGCGATACACCGGCTCGGGCCGCGCGTAGTCATGATTACGAGCTATCGTCCTCACGGCGACGGGCGCATCGGCTTTTTCCTGAGCGATGGTGCTGTGCGTACGAGCGTGCTCGCGCCTATCCTGCCGTTTCCCAGGCCTCCAAAAGGCTCCGGCGACCTGTCAAGCGCACTATTCCTGGGTTACTACCTGAAAAATCGTGA
>JAFGUM010000077.1 GCA_016938515.1 Spirochaetales bacterium
CTACCAGCACCGCGTTGAACGCCACCAGCATGAATGCGTTGTCCCAGCCTGTGTACAACGATTTTCTTAGAAAAAATATAAGCATCAGCTATGTATACCAGCTGCAAGCTCTATGGGCAAGAGTTCGCGCTAGCGCTCTCCGAGAAGGCTTTTCAGTTCCTGGATATCCTTGACGAGGCGAGATCTGTCTAGGCTCTGAAAACGTTTGGGCACCATCTCCTTGCTCGTGCATTCGACTACCGCCACCAGGTTCTGAAGCTCAATTTCGTGCGGGTACGCCGGAGGCACGAAGTCTGCCATCGTCTCTTCCAGGTCTTCTCTGGTAACGAACGAGCGAGCGTCCATAGTCGCCTTGAGCTTGGCTCTGATGAGGACAGCTTCAAGGTCAGCGCCGGAAAATTCGTGCTTGAAACGCCTGAACAGGTCTGAAATGGGGAATTTTCTTATAGACAAGTCCAGCTTGCGTACGAGAACGTCGAACAGCGCTTCTTTTTCAACGTCGTTATCGGGGTAGAAGAGGGCAAGGTGTTCCTCGGCTCGACCCTGGCGCTTGAGGTCGATGGGTAGCAGATCGGGTCGGCACGTGATGAGAAACCAGATGATTCGTCCCCTGAACTCGGTATTGCCCATGAAGCTGGCTAGCTGCGCGAAAATTCGGTTGGACGTGCCGGAGTCGCCGTCCTGGTCGCGATCACCGAGAAATGCGTCTGCTTCGTCAATCATGACGGCTACCGGCGCCATGGCTTTGAGTATGGTAAGTACCTTTTCGAGGTTGGACTCGGTGACGCCCTGCCATTTGGAACGAAAATTTTTAAACTTGACCATCGGTACGCCAATCTCTCCGGCGAACGCGCTGACCATGAAGCTCTTGCCCGTTCCTACCGGGCCGGCTATCAGGTACCCCATCGGCAGAACGTCGAGACGCCCCTGTTTCAGGGCCCGAGCCGCGTGCTTGAAACGTTTTTTTACGAAGTCGTGGCCGGAAACAAACGACAGGTCGTGCTCGGTCTCGAGAAATTCGAGTAAACCGCCCGCCTCGCTCTCGATAATTTCGCGCTTTTTTGCTTTCAGGTACTCCATCGATATCGGCTTGTCTTCCTGCCAGCTTTCCGCTGCAAGGCGGTTCAGGTTGACGAGGTTGAGGCCCGACGTAATGGCGCCTATTGCCTCGGGGCTCAAGCCCTTATCAAGGAGAAGCGTTCCCTGAGTGGCAAGGAACTCCAGAAACGAGGTGCGCACCGATTCGTCTGGTATCGGTATCTCAACCTTGATAGCCGATGGACTGGCGACGATGCGCGGGTTGAGATCGGCCAGATTTTCTGACAGCAGAATTACCGACACGTCACCCTTGGTAAACACCGGATCGTGTGACCAGCGGTTGATCGTGACGAAGCAGTATCGGTCCGCTTCATCGAGCTTGGCGACGTCGGATGCGGGCAGGATCGTTTCGGCGTAGTCTACGATCATGACGATACGTTTTTTCTGGGGAATATTGAGCAGAAAATAGCGTTCCAGCAACCTGAAAGCCACCATGGGATCGGCTGACAGGAAATCGTCGTCACTCGTATCGGGAATCTGTTCACGCAGCGTTTTTAAATACTCCTTGCGCATAGCCGGGGAGCAGAAACTTATGCCGCTCGAGCGATCCCAGAAGACTATGATATCGCGATTGCCAAAGAGCACTTCTGAAACGTAGTCCTGGATTTTTACAAAATTAAACTCGCCCTCGTTCATCTTGTGCGGCAGGAAATCGCGGATGTTGCCGTGGACGATGTACAAATTGGCCGTCTTTGAGCAGTATTTATACGAAAGCTCCTGCGCCCAGTACGGCAGGATCTTGATGAACGGCAGGTTTTTTACGATCAGCTGGTCTTTCATGGCCACTCCGCTCGAGAGTATGTACGATTACACGCACAGGCGGCAAGTACAGGCGGGGCAGGTACGGAGCTTGAACCAGGAAGTGGCATATGCTAGTATGCTGGGCATCAACATCTTTAGGAGCGTGTACAATGGCGTACAAGATAACTGACGCGTGCGTAAATTGTGGTGCCTGCGAGTCCGAGTGTCCCGTTCAGGCAATAAGCGAGAAGAATGGCCTGCGCTGGATAGACCCCGACAAGTGCACCGATTGTGGTTCATGCGCCGCGGTGTGCCCGACTGAAGCCATCATTCCCGGCTGATTTTCCGTATCCGTTTACCACATAACGTACTGTATGGGATGAACCTTGAAACCGGGTTCATCCGCAGGCGATGGCTGGCAGAAAGCAAGCTACCAGCCATCGCCTGCACAATCCCCACGATACCAGCTACTCCTCGCGATCTACAGGACAGGTCATGCAGCGGGCGCCGCCGCCGCCACGAGCCAGTTCGACGCCGTCGAACCCGACGGCAAGACGCTTCCACTGTAGCGGATCGATCGTGTTTCCCTGAAAATCCTTGGCGTTCTTGATCTCAAAGCCTGCCTTGTGCAGTGATTCGAGTGTGTGAACGTTACAGGAATACATGATGATGCGTCCTGGCGCAAAGCTGAAAGAGTTTGCTCCGGACAGCCACTGTTCGCGCTCCTGCCTGAGCGGATCAGCTCCGCCGGTAAGAACCGGTTTCAGGTCCAGGCCAGCGTCCTTGAGCCCGTGTAAAAGCGAGTCTACTTCTGTAAGCCGCGCTTCTTTGCCGGGGGCGGCATCGATGCGAACCGTTCTGGCCCGTCTCGGGCCGAGGATCACCGGTTCGTATACAAGGCACGCGTCGTTGTCTATGACGGTAAAAGCCATATCAAGGTGGATGGTCGCGCGAGCAACGGGTAATACGACGGCGAATACCGTTACCGGCTCGTTAAACGTATCGGCTATGGCGCGCGCCATCGAGTCTACCGCTTCCGCGCTCGTGCGTTCAGAAACGCCTATGGCGACGATGCCTTTGCGAAGAACCTGGAAATCACCGCCTTCTATGTTGAAACCGTCACGCACCAGCGCGGGACCGTCGAAGAGGCACCCGTTACCCTTGAAATCGAGATGGTGCGAGAACACGAACCGGTGAATAAGCGCTTCGGCGCGGCGTACCCTGAATCTCATGGCAGACGCGATCGACGTATCCCTGTATACCATGGCCGCGTCGCGCATGAAGTACGTATTGGGGAGCGGCGGCAGGTCAAAGTCAAGACCGCGTATAAAAGCTTCCAGCCTGGTATGACGTGCCGGAGTACCGGCTATGACTGCCTGTGCAAGAGCATCGGGATCCATGGCAGCAAGTTCTTCCAGACGGTGCGCAGCTCCATGGAACGAGCACATGATGCCCGCGAATTCCTGCCGGGCTTCTCTCGTTGCCAACGTAGCCGTAAGCATGTCCTTGAGCTCGCATACTTCCGCAACCTTGGACAGAAATCCTTTTAGTTCGGAGTGTTCCCGCCGCACCACTTCCATCGGAATAATATCGTTGTATAGTTCTTCCTCCGCGCGGCTCGGGCGCATGGCCTCCACCTCTTCTCCCGGCGTGTGTACGATGACCCGACGAAGTCGCCCGGTCTCCGAGAGTATGCTCAGCCTCCTGTCCATGTAGACCTCCCTTTTACTCGTAGAATACCAAGAACAGCGTAGATCCACAAGTTCCAGACCTCTTCGCTGAAAAGTAAATCGTTAGCGAAGCAAGCGCTTGAAATGCGAAATACGATACTGTATAGTATCATATGCAAAGAAAGGCAGGAATTTGCGATGAAACTATCAAATTTGCTGGATGCCCGTCTTATACTGCTTGGTCGGAACGTCGAATCCATCGATCAGGCCATTGTAGAGTGCGTGTCGTCACTAAGCGCCAACAGGCTTCGCTCCATATCAAAGGACGAAGCGCTCGCCAGGCTTCGGGCGCGTGAAATGCTGGGTGGCACCACCTTTCCCACCGGAATAGCCATCCCGCACGCCAGGTTTGAAGGCTTCGACGATATTTTGATCATCGCCCTGATACCGCTCGTGCCGATACCCGTTGCCGGACAGCGACCTGTCGAGCTCGTATGGTGCGTCCTTACATCGCAGGCTTCATCGTCCACCTATCTCAAGGTTCTCGCCCATCTCGCTTCAATTTCAAAAGATGAAGTGACTATGGCTGCGCTGACCAGGGCAGATAGTGGCGCCCGCTTCGTTGATTGTATCGATAAGGGTGCGTATGAGGTGGAAAAAGGCTTGCACGTGGGCGACATCATGAGCCGGAACGTCATTTCAATTCGCGATGACGCGAGCCTGCGCGAGCTTACGGATCTCATGTTTCAGAACAAGCTTCGCTATCTCCCGGTGATCGACAAAGAAGGGCGCCTGGTCGGTGAGGTCGGCGTCCTTGACCTGATCGCGGCTGGTATTCCCGACTACGTATACCGCGTCGGAGGCTTGAAGTTCCTTGACGAGTTCGAGCCTATGCAGATGCTCCTGGCCAACGAGGATTCTATACAGGTACGCAGCATCATGAAGCCTCCCATTACGTCAATTGCTCCTGATAGCCCGGTACTGGCCGTCGCGTTTGAGATGACGCGCAGCCGGAAAAGGCATTTTTGCGTCGTAGAAGGTGGCAGACTCGTTGGCGTAATTTCGTCCATGGATATCCTGTCCAGGGTGTTACGCGCATGACCATCGCACCCTTGTCTTCAGTCGTCTACGTAGCAGTGGGCGTCTTCGGTGTTTCCATGCTGGCCATCATTACCGAGAAAATTCACAAGACTTCCGTAGCCCTGTTTGGTGC
>JAFGUM010000518.1 GCA_016938515.1 Spirochaetales bacterium
CGAAACGCCTGGCTTTTTCCCTTGAGGAGCAGAGCCAAATCACGCTCTGACAGGTCTCGCAGTCCCTTTTGCATGTCTCTATCCGGGACGCGCAGTATGTCATCTGCGGTAAACAGGCGTTCACGTATGTCTTTGGAGAGGTCGGGATTGGCTTCTTCTATGCCAGAAAGAATGCTGTCTTCCATGGCACCGTCCATGTGCTTGAGAATTCCCGCCAGCACCGACGCGCCGTCTATGCGCTCGCCGGCGTCGGAGCGACCAATTTTTGCTATTTTGTCTCGGAGTACGGCTTCTACGCGCTCGACGACCTCGGGTGAAGCGCGATCCAGGCGCGCGATACGCTGTATCACGTCTGAGCGTACGGCTTGCGGTAATTCGGTAATGAAACCGCTGGCCAGCTTCGCGTTGAGGTAGGGCAGTATCATCGCGACCATCTGCGGTGACTCATCCTTGAGTAGTACGAGAAGCTGCCGGGCTTCGAAGTCGTTGAGGAAGGAGAATGGCTTTATGGCGTTTGGAACGGCCTTGCGGAACAGTTCACGAGCCTTGTCGGCTCCGAACGCGGCTTCCAGCATGCGCTCGGCTATCTCAGGGCCCCCTTCGAGGTTTGCCCCCTGGGTCTTGGCCAGCCACCCAAATTCTGTGAGGATTTCGTTGGCTTCCGCGGTGTCTATACGGTCTATTGCCGCAATCTGACGGGATATTTTCTCTATTTCGTCTGGTTTGAGGTGTCGAATTACGTTGGCGGCCTCGTCTCTTCCGAGCAGTAGCAGAAACTTGGCGGCTTTCTCCATGCCCGGAACGCCGGTCTTTATGAATTCTTCTGACGCACTGACGGCACGGGCTGTCGCCGCCGCTGGCTTGGCGCTGTTCGCGGCGCCGCGCTGCTGCTCTGTATGCTTGGGGGTGGCTTCGTTCCGTTTGTCACCCGTGCTACCCACGCCGTAGGCCTGGCCAAGTCGTCGCTTGATTTCCATAGCATACCATACTAACTGGCGATACTCGTGTGGTCAATCGAGATAGCAACGCGTCAACTGGCGTTGGCGATATTGGCTTCAGGATGTATATTGATAGCTACGGTGTGCTTGTGCAGAGCAGACCCGTTCATCGATGGATGATTACGTCTTGGTATCGTAACGCGGCCGGAAACGACTGGTTTTCCGGAGGATGGTATACGGAGGATTCATGATGCGACTGTATTCGCGAAAACAACTGATAGTGTCCATTGTAGCCGCGGCTTCCATCGCGGCTCTCACCGTAGTAGGCATCGGGCTGGTGCCGACAAGTTCCCGTGGTGCCACCGGGGAAGTAGATACCGTTGCAGCCCTGCCCAAAGCGCCGCTTGCCATGAACACCGGAGTTGAACCACTGCCAGTGCTGTCAGACGTATCGGGCGGCTTCAGCGTAGATGAGCGAGAAAATATAGACGTCTACGAAAGGCTCAACGCTGGTGTCGTCAACATTACAACTGAGGTAGTCGCTATAAACTGGTTTCTGGAACCGGTACCCAAAGAAGGCGGATCCGGATCCGGATCGATTATAGACTCCCGTGGATACGTGCTTACCAACAACCACGTCGTTGAAAACGCGTTCAAGGTGTTTGTCAACCTTGCAGACGGTTCAAGGTATGAGGGCAAAGTCATGGGTACCGATTCAGAAAACGATCTTGCCGTGGTGCGTTTTGAGCCACCTAAGGGTCTTTCTCTCACGGTAATCCCTTATGGCAACAGCTCAAACCTCAAAGTGGGGCAGAAAGTTCTGGCTATAGGCAACCCTTTTGGCCTTGAGCGTACGCTGACGCGGGGTATAGTGTCTGGCCTCGGACGGCCTGTACAGCAGGATGCAAAGACTATTATACGAGACATGATACAGACCGACGCGTCCATAAACCCCGGTAATTCTGGCGGCCCGCTCCTCAACTCGCGTGGAGAGATCATAGGCGTAAATACGATGATCTATTCACCGTCTGGTGGATCTGTTGGCGTGGGTTTCGCGGTTCCTGTAAACACGGCTAAACGCATAGTGCCCGACTTGATCAAGTATGGCATGGTGAAGAGGGGCTGGATCGAGGCGGAATACGTGCAGCTTTTTCCGGCTCTCGTAGATTATATGAGAGAAAAGGGTAGCCCTCTTCCTGTTGAGAAAGGCTTGCTCGTCTCGTCGGCGCACAAAGCGGGAAACGCCGATCGCGCTGGCATGAGGGGTGGGACGACACCGGTACGATACTATCAGAGCGTGTTTAACGTTGGTGGTGACATCATCGTGGCGGTAGACGGCATGGAGACTAGTTCACTGGCTGACCTGTACTCTGCCCTTGAGGATAACAAGCCCGGAGAAAAGGTTGTCGTGGACTACTACCGCGGCTCGAAGAAGCTGTCCGCCAGCGTGGTGCTTTCTGATCGCGCAGAGTACCTCGGTACAAGGTAGCAACGAGCGGCATGGGGCTTGGCATACGGGTTTACAAGGACGACGAAAGCCCTCTGTACGTCCAAGCGGCCGATGCGGTTCGCTCGCGCATACTGAGCGGCGAGTTCCGTACTGGTGACAGGCTGCCATCGGTTCGTCGCCTGTCTGACGAACTGGGCGTCAACCCGGCCACCATAGTCGCCGCGTACCGTATACTTACAAAAGAGGGATTTCTTGAAGCGCGGGCTGGTTCGGGAGCGTACGTGGCCGCAAGCGCTCCCATCAGCATCCCGTTGACAAACCCGGCAGAAGGGTTGGAATCAGGTTCTGCCTTTATATCTACGCTCTCCGAGCGACCCAACGCGGGTATCGGGGGTGACATCGTAGATTTGGCTGCCAATGCGCCACCGTCTGATCTTTTTCCGCTCGAGGACATAAAAAGGTTTATCGCGGAAGCGATAGATGCTGACGGTGGCAGGGCGTTCGAGTATGAGGACAGCTCTGGCTATGGGCCGCTGAGAAGAGCCATTGCGGAGCGTATGGCTCGCGAAGCTTCTCGCCGTGGCCCGCCTGATCCCGACGACGTGCACATCGTTTCAGGCGCCCAGCAGGGCATTGATCTCGCCGCTCGGGTGTTGCTGCGGCGGGGAGACGTCGCCGCCGTTGAATGCCCTGGCTACCGCGGCGCCAGAGACGCCTTCATAGCGGCTGGCGCGCGCGTAGAAGCCCTACCCATGGATGAAGGCGGGCTGGACCTTGGCGTTCTTGAGAGACTCGCCTCGAAGAGGCCACTCAGGCTCGTGCACGTCAATCCCGCGTATCAGAATCCGACGTGCACCGTCTACCGCGACGACCGAAGGGAAGCCATCGCCGCTTTGGCCGAACGCTACGGGTTTTATGTTCTGGAAGATGACCTGTTCTCGGACCTCGCCTGGGATGGCGTTATGGCGCCGTCAATACGCTCTTTTGATTCTTCTGGGCGCGTGTTGCTGGTAAAAAGCTTTTCCAAGTCGTTGATGCCGGGTCTGAGGATCGGCGCTATAGAGGCTCCCGCTGCGATTCGTGATCGGTTTGAGTCGGTAAAGCGATCTGTGGATATATCATCCAGCGGGCTGATGCAGCGCGTACTGGAGCGATTTTTGTCGAGCGGTCGCTTCGACTCGCATCTCTGGGCTGTACGGCGGCGCTACCAGTCGGCATTTGACACCTTTGAGGCAGGTCTTTCGGGAATCAGGGGTTCTGGCTTGCGATGGAGCAATCCAGGCGGAGGCATCAACGCGTGGATAAAGGTACCAGCTCGGGTGAGCGCGAAAGCCTTTGCCGACAGGTGCTTTGCCTCGGGCTGCGCGGTGGTTCCTGAGACATCGTTTC
>JAFGUM010000009.1 GCA_016938515.1 Spirochaetales bacterium
ATTGATTCTGTCTACCTCGACAGGGCCGTGAACCAGGCTCTTGGTGTTGCCCATGACGATAGCTGGCACTGATGCCACAAGGCTCTGTTCACCAGCCCCAGTACATACCTGATCACTTCTCTTGACGTCGATTCTGCATCTATGAGAAGATACAGCCATGGTACAGGACGATTTACAGGCGACGGCTGCCCTGGCTCACCTCGACCTTAGCGAGGATGAAGTTGCGGCCGCGCTTCCAGCCTTCGAGCTGATGCTCGAATACTTCGCCGCAATGAAGGCGGCGGACACAGACGTTGACGCTTTTGGCGTTTCGATCTCATCGTTGCCACCGACGACCCAGCCGTTCTCGATAGGCAACCGTCTTCGCTCCGACACGAACGACCTCTACCAGAATAATTACAATAATACAAACAATCCTGCTCGCATAAACCCGAATACGAACCAGAATACGCTTTCCAACCGCGCCAACGAGATTCTTGAGCGGGCTCCGGAGAGTGAAAATCGTTTTATCGTCATCCCCAACGTTCTCTGATACCCTGGAGGAATCCGTTATGTCGCATACCGTCGTATCCGACGGCTTCGATGCGTATTATGACGCATGGGAAGCAAAACTGGGAAGCTTTCTGGAGGTGGACCGGGATGCGCTCGCGTCCTCGGCGGCGCGGTCCACGGGCGGATCGAGTTCGAACCTGGACGGGCTACCCTTTGGTGTAAAGGACAACATCGCTGTAGAAGGCATGCGCCTGTCGTGTGCGTCAAAGCTACTCGACGGCTTTGCCTCGCCATACTCGGCGAGTGCCATTACAAGGCTAATGGGCAGAGGCGCCGTACCCGTGGGCAAGACGAACATGGACGAGTTCGGCATGGGATCGAGCACCGACAATTCAGCGTTCCAGCGGACTAACAACCCGTGGGACGAGACCCGGGTCGCCGGTGGGTCGTCAGGCGGCTCGGCGGCCGCTGTCGCCGCTGGGCTCGTGCCGTTCGCGCTCGGTTCCGATACCGGGGGCTCGGTGCGCCAGCCGGCCAACTTCTGCGGCGTCGTCGGGCTCAAGCCGACCTACGGGACGGTATCCCGGTTCGGGCTTGTCGCGTATGCGTCGAGCTTGGAGACTATAGGTGTCATCGCCGATTCTGCTACCCGAGCACGTCTGGTATATGAGGCTATACGAGGCTCTGACCCCATGGACCAGACCAGCGTGGATGCTCCCGCTGATACTATACCCTCGCAACCGCGGACGATTGGCGTGCTGTCGCCGGCTTCGCTCGCCAAGGCGCTCGCGGTAACGCTGGCTGGCGAGGCGGGGGATGCCGACGCGCTGTCAGAAGAAGCCGCGCGTGAGGCGTCCGGGGCCGCGGTTCTGGAGCCCGAGGTCGCGCGCGGTTTCGAAGCCGCGAAGGAAGCGCTCCGCGCACTCGGTCACAAGCTGGTCGACGTAAACCTTCCCAGCCTCAAGTACGCGGTGCCGGCGTACTACACGATCGCGACAGCAGAGGCTAGCGCCAACCTCGCGCGCTTCGACGGCATCCGCTACGGCAATCGTCCCGCGTACGCGGAGAACCCCGATGATCTGATAGACAAGACACGCAGTGCTGGGTTTGGCGACGAGGTCAAGCTGCGTATACTTCTGGGTACCTTTGTGTTGCGTTCTGGTTTCCAGGACCGCTACTACCTGCGCGCCCAGCGCATACGCACCGGTATCAGGCTCGATTTCGACCGCGCATTGTCTGGCTGCGACGCAATCCTGATGCCGGTGTTCCCGACCAGAGCCTTCGGCCGGGGGGCGGAAGCTCTGTCCCCATTCGCGCAGAAAGCCGCCGATATCTTCACCTGCTGCGCCAACCTCGCGGGGCTTCCAGCGCTCGCCTTCCCGACAGGCGTGGAGGGCGGGCTGCCCGTCGGCGCGCAGCTCGTCGGGCGCGCCTTCGGTGAAGGCCTGCTCTTCGAGCTCGCCGAGGGATACGAGGCTGCGCATCCCATAGTGCGTCCCGCTGGCTACAAGGCATTCTGGGGGTAATGATGCAGTATCAGTCATTTATAGGATTAGAGGTTCACATCCACCTGCTGACCAAAACCAAAGCGTTTTGCTCGTGCAAGGCGGCTTTTGGCGATGAGCCGAATACGAATGTCTGCCCTGTGTGCATGGGATACCCCGGGGTGCTACCCACGCTCAACGGCGAGGCGATGCGGATGGCCGCAGTGGTCGCGAAGGCGCTCAACTGCACGCTATCGCCCCGAACCTGGTTCGAGCGCAAGCAATATTTTTACCCAGATATGAG
>JAFGUM010000078.1 GCA_016938515.1 Spirochaetales bacterium
ATCATAGACTACGACCAGATTGGCAAACGCGCAAGATTGCTAAATATTAAATTTATGTTAGCGTGAGCCATGGTTGTGAACTGACAGGAGCGTCGAGGGGGAACCTGGCCTCCTTCGACGCTTCGCAGTGGATGAGCGGTTTTTTATGTAGACGCGTTGAGCTCTTTGCTGCGTCGGGCTGCTGCGTCTACCGCGTCCATGACGATGGCCCTGAAGGCTTTGCGCTCAAGGCTGTGTATGCCGGCCATCGTAGTGCCGGCGGGGGATGCGACTATGTCCTTGAGTTCGCCGGGGTGCTTGGTGGAGTCCAGGATGATTTTGGCCGCACCCATTACCGTCTGGGCGGCGAACTCGTAGGCTTGAACTCGGTCCATCCCGTTGAGTACCGCGCCGTCTGCCATCGACTCGATGAACAGGAATGCGAACGCGGGGCCGGATCCAGACAAGGCTGTAACAGTATCGAAAAGCCGCTCTTCGACCAGTCGGGCGAGGCCAACCGACGAAAATAGTTCGAGGAGCGCGGTGGTGGCCGCTTCTGGAACGGTTTCGCCGGGGCAGATAGCCGTCATACCCTGGGCCACAGACAAGGGCAAGTTTGGCATTATCCTGACCACGGGGCGGGGTGACGTGAAGTGTGCCTGTATAGAGGCTATGGTGACGCCCGCGGCCATTGAGATTACCAGCGCGTCTTCGCGCACGCAGAGCGCCGCGTCTGAGAGTACTTTAGCCACGGCGTGCGGCTTTACGGCTATGATGAGCCAGTCTGCGCGCTCAGCGAGGTCTTTGATGCCCGGAGCCACGCGCACCGGGTACCTGGCGGCGAGAGCTTCAGAGCGGGCTGGTGTGCGGTTCCAGACCCATAGATCGTCACCCGCCAGCGCGGGGCCGAGGGCTGCCAGCATTATGTCGACTATCTTGCCGGCTCCTATAAATCCGATGGTTCTGTTCATCAGCGCCTTCCTTTGCCCGTGCTCATTTCAATCGCCTCTACCGCGCAGGCCGCCAGAAAATACCTGAAGCCGCCGTGAATGGCCAGCTCGTCGTCGAGCGCGGCTTCTGACAGTACCACGGCTACACCCGCGTCAAAATACCCGGAGCCGCTTATTGCCCGGGCGACAACGACGCCGTCTGTGCCGTCATGAACGAACGCCGCGAGCGAAGCCCGGAACGCTGCCAGCTGGTCGAGGTTCTGCCCCTTTGACGGGGCGGCGTCGTCCAGCGCATCGAGGAGAGCGGCCACCGCAGCGTCGTGGTCGAGCGCGTAGTCGGAATAGAGTGTATAGAAGCCGCGCAAGCCGCCAAGAATGCCGGAAAGCGCCAGGACTATCTCGTCAAACGCGAAGCTTGGCGGCTCTTTCTGTTTGAGTACAGAAACGAGAATGGGAACCGACGATACGAGCCCGAACTGCTCGAGGGCAGAAGCCGCGCTTATCATCAATCGTGGATTTGCGGTAGACGCGATCAGTTCCTCGATGGCCGGTACGCTGTCCACGTCGCGCATCGTGGCGAGCGCGGTAACAGCCGCTCCGCGCAGCATGTAGTCGTCGGCACAGAGCGCCGTGCGCAGGTCTGGCAGCGCTTCGAGCCATCTGCGCTTGCCCAGTATGCGTGCGGCAAGGTAGGCGGTGGTGTAGGGATGCGAGCGCAATTCGTTATGGACGGCCTTGAGCGCTTTGGGAGACAGGCGTTCGAGGCTCTCGAGCGCCAGCAGGGCTTCTACGCGGACGTCGAAACGGGGGCTGGACAGGTACGGCAACAGTTCCCGCTCGGCCACTGAGGAGCCATAGCCGCCGAGTTCTCGGATAAGCCTGGTTTCATCGGCGGGGGAGCCGCTTCGCTCGAGCCGCTCAAGCAGGCTTATCACCTTGAAGTCGCGCATCGAGAACAGCACCCCGATGGATTCGCGCACCGAGGCTGAGTCCGGCGCGTCGAGCCTGAGGCCGCCTATTGCGGTAGCTATCGTGATGACGAACGTCACCGCGTACAGCAGCCGATACGACGTGAACGGCGACGCGCCGGCCACGACGAGGGTGTCCAGGAATACACCGCCGGCTACCGAACCAAGCGCGCCGCCGAGGCCGTATACGACGTAGTACAGGATGGCCAGGTCGACCATGTGCTCCGGTTTTACGATGGAGAAGAAGTACGTCTGGCCAGCGTTTTCCTCGCCCGCGATGCCGAAGCCGACGACGAAGTTGAGCGCCGTCAGGAATATGACCGTCTGCAGCCCGGTGTCGAACACGGGGCTGACCGCGGCAGGCAGCATGGCCAGCGCCGCTATCGCCGTGAACACCACGTACAGCGGTTTGGACCCTAGCCTGTCCATCAGCTTGCGCGACAGGTACCCGACCGCGACGCTGCCGACGTTGAAGGCAACGAAGTACAGCATTACGAGGCCCGCGCTCTGCTCGTACAGGATGCGGGCGTGGCTTATGATGAACGTCCTGGCCGTACCAGCTGAAAACGACAGCGGTGCCAGGATAAAAACGAATCGCCTGAAGCTGGGATGTGCCCAGGCTTCCCTGACCGTGGACGCGAACGAGGATCCGCTGGGCGGCCGGTACGCCGTGGGCTCTGGAAACTTGAACAGCATGCCCGAGCCTATAGAGCCCACAAGGACGCCAAAGCCGAGCATTGCGCCGTACGCCGCGTTTCCCGTCCAGCTGGTAAAGATGAGCATCGTAGCGGCGCTCGTCGCTATCGTGGACAGGCTGCCCGAAATCTGCACGTTCGACAGGAAGGCGCCGCGGTCGCGTTCTCCGGCCATCATGCCGAGTACGGGGTTGTATCCGACGAGCCCGACGCCGCGCCAGACGTTGAACAGCAGGCTGCCGACGAACAGCGCCACGAGACCCCAGCCCGGGTAGCCGGCCCACGCCAGGAACGGCGCGGCCAGGGCCGGTACCATGCTCCAGTGCCGTAGCATCCATGCCCACGAGAACACGCCGATGATGCGCCTGCCGGTGATGGCGTTCCGCCCGAGCGGCATGAAAAAGTAGGTAATGAAGTTGAGCGAGCCCAGGAGCCCGATGTACGTTCCCGTTGCTCCAAGCTCCAGCGCGAACAGCGTCGGGATGTTGCCCACGAGCAACATGAAGGCCACCGAGTTGAGTACGTTGAACAGGATAAACCGCGACCGGAACCGTTCCAGTCTGGTTTTGGGGCGCTTTGATGAAGGGGCGGGTAGCGAGCTCATGGTACTGTAGGAGGCTCGCCTTGCGGCGTGCTGGCCAGCGAAACTTTTAAGACGGTATCGACGCTCTCGGAGGCGCGCACGACGGCTTTGCGCTTCCAGCGACCGCCGAGATAGTACCAGGTGGAGAAAATCGCACCCATAGTCCATCCCGCGGGGATGCTCCACCAGATGCCGTTGGTCCCCATGCCCAGGGGGCCCGAAAACAGTATCGCGCAGGGGATGCGCACGACCCACAGCGCGAGCAGGGTATTTATCATCGGAATAAAGGCGTCGCCCGCTCCACGCATGACGCCGTTGTTGATGAACATCGTCGAGAACAGGATATACGTAGAGCCTACTATCGCTAGATAGGCGGCTCCTGTCGATATGATTTCCGGATCGGCGGTAAACAGGCGCATAAGGCTATCCCCGAACAACAGCACCGCGGCTCCCACGAGCAGCGATATTCCAGCTCCAACGAGCACTGCGGACAAATGACCGCGTTTGACCCGCTCCGTCTTGCCGGCGCCCATGTTCTGTCCGGTGAAGGTTGACATTGCCTGACTCAGATTCATCGCGGGCATCGCGGCAAAGCTGTCCAGCCTTGAAGCTACGGCATACGCGGCTATGGTCGTCGTGCCAAAGCCGTTGACGATGCGCATCAGCGCCATCATTCCCAGCGATACCATGGTCTGCTGGATGCCCGTTGGCAGGCCAATACGGAGGCCGTGCCCGAAAATCTCCCTGTCAAAGAGCAGGTTGCCGAACCGCAGCCTTACCAGTTCGTTTCTGGTGCTCAGATAGAGCAGCCCTCCGGCGAAAGACAGGCCCTGCGCTATGACGGTGGCCCACGCGACCCCCGGTACCCCCCAGCCGAAGCCGACGACGAACAGCAGGTC
>JAFGUM010000079.1 GCA_016938515.1 Spirochaetales bacterium
ATGCTGGGCAACGTATGGGAGTGGTGCGCGGATTCGTACGCCGCGCATCCCGCCGCGGGCGTCCGCGGCCGAATAGCCTTCCCTTCCAGTGAGGCGGTAGTACGGGGTGGATCGTGGGCAAACAGACCAGATCTGGTAAACCTTGATTCCCGTGGGCCAATGCAGGAGTCTCGATGCTCGGCGTACGTCGGTTTCCGCGTCGTGCTGGTCGCGATAGAGGATTGAACAATGGACGGCGTAAAAATAATTGCTACCAACAGGCGAGCTCGTTTTGATTATAGTATCGAAGAGACACTGGAGTGTGGCGTAAGCCTTCTCGGTTCCGAAGTAAAATCGCTGCGAATAGGCAAGGTATCATTCCCTGACGGGTACGCCATTTTTGAAAATGGAGAACTCTGGCTACGAAACGTTCATATTGCCGAATATACGTGTAGCTCAATTTTCAATCATGACCCCGACAGGCCTAAAAAGCTACTGGCGCACGCTCACGAGCTCAAACGCTTGCAACGACGCGTTACAGAAAAGGGTTATACGCTCATCCCGCTCGATTTTCACTTCCGCAAGGGGCGGGTCAAGGTTGAACTGGGTTTATGCAAAGGCAAAAAATTTGCCGATAAGCGTGAATCTATCAAGGAACGCGACGTAAAGAGAGACCTTCAACGCGAATTTCGCGAAAGGCAACGCTGAGCATGGGAGATCTGCGAATAACCGGGGGCACTCTTAAAGGGCGACGAATAGAAGTGCCCAGGGGAGATTTTGAAATCCGTCCAGCGATGGACAGGATGAGGGAGTCGGTATTTTCTATACTCGGACCCCTTGCGGGGCTATCGTTTCTCGACCTTTTCTCCGGCTCCGGTATAATCGCGCTGGAAGCGTCCAGCCGCGGCGCGTCGCCAGTGGTGTGCGTAGAACGAGACCGGGCCAAACTGTCACTGCTGATACGCAACGTCTCAATCGCGCCGGAACGCATAGCGTGTCATTGCATTCCAGTAGAGCGTTACATTATACGGCACGAGCAGGCATATTCTGTCGTGTTCTGCGACCCACCATTCCCGTACGCTCATAAAGCCGATCTCGTGCGTTCCATCGCCAACACCAAGCTTATAGAGAATAGCGGCTTGCTGCTCCTGCACTATCCCGCCGGGGAGGTGTTACCGATGGAATACGCTGATTTAAAGGTGGTAGATGAACGGGAGTACGGTAGATCAAGGGTACGGATATATAAACGCGAGTCGCTACCTGTCGAGTAGACGAATTATGCGTACAAGCCTTGCATCAAGCCCGCTGAGGCGTCCGATATCTTCGGATATCTGCAAACACGGCCAGGTAGCCGACTGTTGCATCGGGGGCGCATCGTCGTTGACCACAGACTCGATCGGCTCGAGCCCGATATCATCGTATACCATCGGACACTCCCGTCCCGGAAGACTTTGGGTAAAAGTTTCCGTGTTCCTTGATGCAGTGTTTCTTATACACGAGTATAGCACAAGAATATCAATTTTCACCATAAACCATAGTGGAACTTGAATTGATTATTTGTGGAAAGTCATCTATATTTTAACATTGGTGGATGTTATTGTGTGATGGAAGGCATGGACAAAACCCAGATGGATCAGGATATTATCAAATCGTTCCCCGAAGGCGGCCTGATAAAGACCGTTGACGAGCCAAACAAGGAACTTACCGCGGCTCAGAAGGCTCAGCTGAATCGCCGTGGCAACAGTATCTTCAACGATGGTGACGTAGAGTCTGCCCGCCGCATCTTCCAGGCAACCGGCTACTCGGACGGATTGTGTCGCGTTGGCGAATCGTACCTGGAAAATGGGCGCCCTGTCGACGCGCTAAAGATGTTCAAGCTGTCGCACGATCACGCACGGAGTGCTGAACTGATAGAACGCGCGGCTTTCGCCATACGAAAAATGCTCGACGAAAAGGAAACAGAATGAGCGACGAGATCAAGCACACCGAAGAACACGAACTCGATGGCGATGAGTCATCACAGCAGAATCCGGAGTTGGTAGAAATCGCGGATCTCTCCAAAAAAGGGTATCAGTACCTCAAAGAAAACCGTGTTGCTGACGCTGAACGCAATTTCCGGCTCATCGTAGAGAAAGATCCCGAGAATAACTACGCTCTTGTTGGTCTTGGTGACGCTGCAAGGAAGAGAACAGCGTATCGCGACGCCGTAGATTACTACAAAAAGTGCCTTATCTATCATCCAGGAAACAACTACGCCCTATTTGGCCTGGCTGACTGCTACAAAGCTCTCAACCAATACCAGAAGGCTATTGAAATTTGGGAGCAGTACCTTCTTCACGACAACAAGAATATTACTGTTCTTACAAGGATAGCGGATGCCTACCGCAAGGTAAGAGACTTTAGAAAATCAAAGGCTATTTACCTGCGAGTCCTTGAAATGGAGTACGACAACCCCTACGCGCTCATCGGGCTCGGTCACCTGCACTACGATTTTAAAGAATACCGTGATGCGCTTCACTACTGGCAGCGCATGGTGGATGCCCAGGGTGATATGGTAGACATCCGGGTGCTTACTTCCATAGGCAACTGCTACCGCAAACTCAAGCAGTTTGATCAGGGTATCCCTTATTTCGACAAGGCTCTCAATAAGGAGCCTGGCAATTTCTATGCATTGTTTGGCCTCGCAGACTGCTACCGTGGCACCGGAGAGCCGCAGAGATCCCTTGACTACTGGAACCTCATCCTGGATAAGGACCCCAGAAACAAGGTTATTCTTACGCGCGCTGGCGATGCCTACCGAAGTATGGATCGTTACGAAGAGGCTGCCGACTATTACGAGCGGGCACTCAACATCGAGTTTGACGTATACGCCGTCCTGGGGCTTGCCACAATTTCACGGTTGCAGGGCAAGGTAGAAAGCGCTGTCGATTCGCTCAAACGGCTTGTCCAGAATGACCCCAAGAATTACAGGCTTCATCTTGAGCTGGCGCACTGCTATCTGGCTCTTGGTGACAGACGAAAAGCAGAAGAGACGTTGCAGGAGTTTACGAGATTTGGCATCCGAAATTCCCACATCCAGGAGCTTCTAGCCAAAATACAGAACCAGTGAGTCAGGAACATACCGCCCGGACACTCGCGCCAACGGGTTTGTTGCCTCAGGAAATAGCAGAAGCTCTTGCATTGCGTCCTGCCTTCAGAGGCAAGCAGGTCTTCAAATGGATATGCTCTGGAGCGCTCTCGTTTGAAGAGATGACCGATTTGCCCGCGGCGGATAGAGCCAGGCTGTCGGGGCGTCCCCTTTTTTCGTCAGCTGTAAGTGAAACGCTGGAAAGCGATGACGGCTCTGTCAAACTCAAGATACGCCTATCAGACGGGGCTGCGGTTGAAGCGGTTCTGCTCACTGACGCGGACGGACGTATGACGGCGTGCCTTTCTACCCAGGTGGGTTGCCCCATGGGATGCGCATTTTGCAAGACGGGTACGCTCGGATTCCTGCGGAATCTAGGAACTGATGAAATTGTAGAACAGTACCTTCATCTTGCGGCTATTCGGGGTCGACCCTCCAATATTGTGTACATGGGCATGGGCGAGCCATTACTCAACATCGATGCGGTGCGAGCGTCTATAGCCATCTTGAGCCACCCCGACGGCTTTTGCGTATCAAAGAGGAAAATTACCATTTCAACCTGTGGCATAGTTCCAGGAATTTATGACCTGGCTGACAATGGTCCCCACGTCAGGCTGGCCATATCGCTTACCGCCGCCACAGACGAGCTGCGCAATTCGCTGATGCCGGTAAACCGAACGTGGAATCTGGCAGCGCTCAAAGAGGCGTTGCTGTACTACCAAAGCAAGTCTGGAGACAGGATTACCCTCGAAGCGGCAATCATGGGAGGAGAAAACTCCGACATCGCGAGCGCGAACGCGATGGCAGACTGGATAAGCCCGATCTCTGCGCAGGTCAATGTAATTCCCTGGAACCCTGTAGAGGGTCTGCCGTATCGGGAACCCTCGCGCGACGCAGTGCGTGCATTTGAAGAGGTGCTGGAAAAGCGCGGTATCAACACGGTGAGGCGGGCTCGACGTGGACGCGGAGTTTCCGGTGCGTGCGGGCAACTCGGCGATACGCTCGGTGCTGCCTGCGATTATACCGACGAAGACTGACCAGTCAGGCCCGCCGACTTCCTCGCCATCCTCTCGGCTCGTTTGTGGGCGCGTAGGGCGATAGCGCTACCTTCTTTTGCGCAGGAAGCCGAGCGCAGTGCCAGTAGATACGCTTCCTCAAGATTACCGCTCACTCGTTCCGCGTGCACGGATTTGGCGAACAAACCAGCTGCGTCATCGGGAAGCATTGGTATTATCCCGGATCGCAGCCACGGTTGCCCCAGTAAGCGGTATAGTCGCAACAGCGGCCTGGCTGCACGGGAATCTCCGGCTTCGAGCGCAGCGCTCAGGGTGGCTTGAGCCCGGGCACGATCGACGCGAGACTGTAATTCACCCAGACCAACCGGATCGACGCCAGATGGTTCAAGTACACCCTCCGCGCTATCAGCGATTATGAAGAACAACTCGGCGAGAGAAGTGATGTCGATGGCGTTGTGCTCAAATACGCGGATAATCGCATCTGCTTTATTTTGCTTGACGTATTCAAACCAGGCATCCGGTATCATTGAACCTGGTATATCGTCAACGCGAGGCTTACCCAGAACTGCGAGTTCTAGACCGCCAAGCGTGCAGGTGCCTATGGTGCGACGCCATAAACGGCGAGCCGCGTGCAGGGCATCTGCGTGTGGCGGCAGTACGGGCGCGCCATTGCCGTTCATCGCCATCCTCACCGTATACAGAGGTATGTCAAACGAGGATCCGTTGTAGGTAACGACGGCAGCAGCAGCCCTGAATTCGGAGTCAAGAGCGCGCAGGAAGGCAGGCTCTGCGGGATAATCGTCCATAAAATACTGGCGTGTCGTAAATGTGTTTCCCGCAAGGCTGCCGCAGCCAGCCAGGAAGGCTACAGTTCCCGACCCACCGGACAAGCCAGTAGTCTCCAGATCGAAAAACAGTAGATCGGCGGGTTGCACGACAACGCCATCAAGCCGTCGTGAAAATATGCCCAGCCGCACTCCTTCACGTCGTGGTGAGAACTCAAAGCTGGACTCACGATAGTGTAAACCGTCTTCCAAGAGCTTCCAGCCTTCAAGATTTTTGCGTTCGACGCTGTGCCTCGTTCTCGCAGGCGAAACGGACTTCGGAACAATAGCCGCGTTTCTGATGCGGGAAAGTCGCTCTCGCAACCTCGAACTCACGGCTGATCAGCTTCCTTACCGGTTGAAAGCTCGGCAAGAGCATCGTGGAGCAAACGCGCCGTACCTGCTTTGCGGTTACTAACGCCAGAAAAGCTATCGTCCGCTACGCCTATACATGAAGGGCAGCCGTTTTCACAATCACACGTAGATATCCTGCCCAGAGCCGCTTCCAGAATTGTACCCGTGTTGGCAGCAAGCGCTTCGGATAGACCGGTTCCGCCCGGATAGCGATCCCAGACATACACGGCAGGGCTCTGCCAGTGGTCGTCCATAACACGCCAACTCGCACCAAGATCAGATCGGTCGCACAGCAGTTGTACTGGCGCCAGGGACCTGATGATCGAGCAGAACGACGAAAGCACCGCCGCTCGCTCCAGCATTCCCAACACCGCCAGAGATTTTCCCGATGCGCCGTGTTCTGGGAATACGAGCATCACGGAACGCGTTTGCATCTCTTCCGATGGCAGGAAAATCTCTCCGTATCCTATGTTTTCGTTCGTGTGGAACCGTAGCTTCTTGAACTTTTCGGCGCTCGATCGAACGAGCAGGTCTCCCGTAACGATTACGAGGCCGTCGGTTCCCATTCTTTCATCCTCTGACAAAACCTTGATGTCATTTTTCACTATGGCGTCGGTGTAATAGTTGAGCTCTCGCTCCTCCACGAGACATTGATGGTTCTCAATATCAAGTTTGGTGACTATAAACTGCCTGCCGCGGTGGATATACACCGCATCGTCAAAAACCAGCTCCTTTGCGCTCGGGCGATCCATCTCGCCTATAACTTCGTTGCGTCCCCTGGTCGTATCCAGGATGACTATATTGTCTGATGTAGCTGATCGTAACGATAATTTTTCAGCCGGATACCCGGAATCAGACCAGTACCAGCGTCCACCGGTCAGCCTCACGGTTCCATTTTCCTCAAGGAAGCCAAGCGCCGCTTCAAGGTCCGCTCCAAATGATTCACCCTGTCTGAAAGGCAATTCAAAAGCTGCGCACTTGACGTGATCCGCGTATATATACGGGTTTTCTGGATCTATCCTGGCGTTCTCTGCCATCGATCCAAAGAAGCGTTGGGGATGATCTATCAAGTATTGGTCTATGGGAGAGCTTGACGCTACGTACACTGCCATTGAAGCGCCGCTTCTACGCCCCGCCCTTCCAGCCTGCTGCCAGAACGACGCGAGGCTACCTGGCCAACCAGCGATAACCGCGGCGTCGAGGCCGCCGATGTCTATGCCCAGTTCAAGTGCATTAGTAGACACTACCCCGTGCACGCTGCCATCCCGTAGTCCCCGCTCTATATCACGTCGCTCGGACGGGAGCAAGCCTGAGCGGTACGGTTCTACCCGTATGCGGTTGTTGTCGTTGTAGATATTTTTGAAGCTATCGTTGAGATAGGCAGCCAGTATCTCTACGCGTAGCCGCGAGCGAGCGAACAGTATGGTTCGGGTGCCGTGAGACAATAGCCTGCCCGCGATGCGCATGGACTCGTTTGCGGAGCTTTTCCTGATGCCCTGCACTTCATCCACTAGTGGTGGATTGTAGAAAGCCACGATTTTCTCGGCTCTCGGCGCTCCATTGTTGGTAATTGCTACAACGTCACGCCCAATGAGGGCGGTTGCCAGCTCATCGGGGTTTCCTATTGTTGCCGAGCACAGGATAAAACGCGGATGGGCTCCGTAGTGCGCGGCTATCCTGACTAGCCGCCTGAAGACATTGGCTACGTGACTGCCAAAAACTCCGCGATACGAGTGCATCTCATCAACTACTACATAGCGCAATCCAGCAAAAAATTTTATCCATTTTGTATGATTGGGCAGTACCCCAGAGTGAAGCATGTCCGGATTTGATATGACTATCCTGGCCGATTCGCGAGCCGCCGCGCGAATTGACTGAGGGGTATCGCCGTCATAGGTCGCGGCTCGTATAGGCAGTGATCCAGCGTTGACGAGCGCGTTGAGCTCAGCCTGCTGATCCTGCGATAGGGCCTTCGTGGGAAACAGATACAGTGCCCTGGCGTCGGGATCGTCAAGCAAAGCTTGCGCTACGGGCAAATTGTAGCAGAGCGTCTTGCCGCTGGCTGTGGGTGTTACCACGACAAAATCCTTGCCGGCAGCAGCCATGTCCCATGCCTCGCGTTGGTGTGTATACAGCCGTTCAACTCCCCGCGCAGACAGAGCGTCGCGTAGCCGACGATCTACCCCGGAGGGAAACTCCGCATATTCCGCCTGGGCTGCGCCAACACGCTCTATGTGAGTTATACACGAGGATATTTCGGCATCTTCCAGAAAAGATGCGAGGCTGTCTCTGGTATCGTGCTTTTCCATGACTATACTATGATACGTCATACGAGCTGTCTTGGTAAATCGCCGGCGAATCGATGTCGATTAGACCCGCCCAGGCGTTTGCCAAACGGAGCATTTGGGCGCCCACGGAAGTTTGGAGCGTGCTATACTGCGTGGGCTGGGCATGAGCATCTGGCAGGAGGATATAATGTATAAGGTTCTATCAATCGTTTTGGGTGGCGGCAAAGGCACCCGGTTATACCCGCTGACGAAGGATCGCGCCAAGCCAGCCGTACCTTTTGGCGGTCGCTACCGTATTGTTGACATCCCAATCTCCAACTGTATCAATTCGGGTTTCAAGCAAATATACGTACTTACCCAGTTCAATTCGGCTTCACTGCATCTGCACATAGCCAAAAGCTACCAGTTTGACAATTTTTCCAATGGTTTCGCGGAAGTACTGGCCGCAGAGCAGACACTCACGCACTCCGGCTGGTACGAAGGCACCGCCGATGCCGTACGAAAAAATCTGATGCATTTCAGGCCTCAGACACCAACGCACTACCTTATAGTCTCCGGCGACCAGTTGTACCGCATGGATCTCTCCGATATGTTCAAGAAGCACGTTGAGTCTGGCAAAAAGCTTACCGTAGCGTGCACCACGGTAAC